>JBBSIX010000027.1:0-18302 GCA_038231875.1 Chloroflexia bacterium
CGTTCAACAGCCAGTTGGAGAAGATGGGCTTACAGAGGCTGCACGCCCGCACCAATCCTGGTTTTGAGATCAAGGTCCTTGCCTCTCTTCTTGCGTTGGCTTGTGTTAATCTTATCTAGCAATCAAGGTATTCTCCTACAGAAGCGCGCCCGGCGAGTCGAGACCGACACACAGAGGACAGTATGGGCCTTCCAGCTGGCCTTTTCCTTCCTACTTCTGTTTCTAGCAATGGCCTCATACAAACTCAAGTCCGACCTGGCCGTGCGTAAGCGCGCCGAAATGGCAGTAGCGGCCAGCGAGGAGAAGTACCGGCTACTCATGGAGCAGGCTTCCGACGGGGTAGTGCTCGTGGACCGCCTGGGCAACTACATAGAGGCCAACCCCATGGCCTGCGATACGCTGGGGTACGCCCGCAGTGAACTGCTTGCGATGAACATTGCCCAGATAATCGCACCGGAAAACCTCCTCGAAAGGTCTTTGTTGGAAGATAGAGGCGCCGCTAGACGTGGCATCCTGTTCGAGCGTGTACTGATGCAGAAAGACGGGAGACGATTCCCCGTAGAGATCAGCGCCAAGCTGCTGGAGAGCGGCGCTATGCAGGCGATTGTGCGCGATGTTACGGGGCGCAAGCAGGCTGAAGAAGCTCTCCAACGGCTGGCTACCCACGATTCCCTTACCGGCCTGCTCAACCGCCGCGAGATGGACCGCCTGCTGAACAAAGAAGCGGCCCGGTCCCGCCGCTACAACCGCCCTTTGTCAGTGATCATGGCGGATATTGACCACTTCAAAATGGTGAACGACGAGTACGGGCACAAAGTGGGCGACGAGGTGCTACGCTATATAGGAGGGATATTCCGCGACGGAGTGCGCTCTACCGACCACCCGGCGCGCTACGGAGGCGAAGAACTAGCGATCATTCTACCCGAAACGGACGATCACCACGCGATGCGCTTGGCCGAGCGGTTCCGCCGGATGATAGCCGAAAAGCCTTTCACCTACCATACGCCTGATGGTGACATGCTGGAGATAGCGGTCACAGTAAGCATAGGTGTGGCCGAACTGCCCTCCGACGCCCGCATGCCTGATGCCCTTCTCATAGCCGCCGATAGAGCGCTCTACCGCGCCAAACGCGCAGGACGCAACCGTGTGATCAGCTACAGCAGCCCCCATTCAACCATTACCGGCCGGCTTCTAGCGAGTACGCGCTAATAGGCACCCTCGCGCTTCAAGACGGCGGGGATAGTCTTGAGGATAATCTCGGCATCCACCCCCAGCGACCAGTTTTCGGCATAGTAAATATCCAGCTTCACCATATCCTCGAACGATAGGTCGGAGCGCCCGCTCACCTGCCACAGCCCCGTCAGCCCTGGGGTAACATCCAGGCGCTTGAGATGCCATTCGCTGTACTGGGCGACCTCAGAGGGGGTCGAGGGGCGAGGGCCGACCCAACTCATCTCGCCCTTGAGGATATTGACTATCTGCGGCAGTTCGTCCAGCGAAGTAAGCCGCAGAAACTTGCCGAATGGGGTGCGGCGCGGGTCGTCGCGTATCTTGAACAAAGGGCCATCGGCCTCGTTTAAATGCTCCAGCTCGACCAGGCGCGCCTCGGCGTCGGCATACATAGTGCGGAACTTGTAGCAAGTGAAATGCCGTCCGCCCCTGCCGACCCGCCGCTGCTTGAACAGCACAGGGCCTGGCGAAGTAGTCTTCACCAACAGAGCGATCACCAGCATCGGCGCCGAGGATACCAGGAGCGCCCCCGCCGCGAGCGACAGGTCCAGCATCCGCTTCAGGAACAGATTGAACCCCCGCAGCGCCAACTCTTTCACGCCGATCAGAGGCACGCCGTTGAGGGCATCTATACGCACCTCGTTGAAGCGCATCTCGAACAGGTCGGGCACCAGCTTGAAGTCAAGCCCATACTGGCGGCAGCTGTCTATAATGTTGAGTATCTGTGCATGGTGGGTGGCGGGCAGGGCCACGATCACCTCGTGTATCTCCCGGTTGCCGAGTATCTGTTCCAAATCTTTTACCGTGCCGAGTCGGCGAGGGGTGGGGCGGTTGTGGGCGCGCAAGGGCACTTGCCAGTTGGGGCTGCCGGGGCTGTCCTGCGCGTCCGATATATAACCGGCCAGGCTGTAGCCCAACTCAGCGCGCTCCAGCACATCCTTCATAATGCGCTGTCCGGCCATGCTTGTGCCCACCACTACTGCTCGGCGGATGTTGATGCCCCGTCGCCACAACATGACGCGCAAGCTGCGGTACAAAAACCGCTCCACACCGAATATCGCCAACACGCACACCCACAAGAAGACGAATACGCCTCGGCTGGGCAGCACGGGGTTGAACAACAGCGCGCCCAGGGTGAGGGCGGCTACCGCTATCAGCGATGCGCCCCCGATGATCCGCATATGGTTGAACCACGACGCGCCCCTGGGCAAAGCGTACAAGCCTCGCATCTGAAAAGCGAGCAACCCTATAGCCACAAACCCGGCGATGTAGGGATAAAACGACTGGAGAGAGCGATACGATGCAGCCTCCACCACGTCGCGCCCCAATTCCAGGCTGTAGCGCAGCCAGTAGGCCAGGGCGAAAGCCAGGCCCAAGAGCGCTCCGTCGGCTGCCGTCCGCAGTGCGATAAGCAACAAGCGCTGCCTGCGGGCATGCTTCGAGCGCGCCGTAGCCTTGTACATAGCCTCCTGAGAAGCCTGGCTACTCTGGGGCAGCGCCCTGGTTATCTTACTACCCATATCGGTGTTGCCCGCCGCCTCAACATCAGGTTCGGCTTGGGGTTTCTCATCTGTATAAATGCGTGCTTGCATAATCGGCTTTTTAGTAAAGGGTTCGCAGCCGAAGCTCCTACAAACCCACTTATAAGTGTGTTTTAGAACCTTTCTCCTCGGCATGCGTTATCATAGTAGCAGCCGGCACGCGGGGGCCGGCGGAACAACGGGCAATCGGTATTATAACATAAAGAACAGCATTTTTTGGCCCTGGTGCGTACAAATGTGTATAATGTGCCTTAAGCACAGGAAGCCAGGCGCAATACAACGCAAGTTAGAGGTCGCGAGTTGGCCGTGCATAGGTTGTGAACCGGCCTTGCCGGTAGCCGGCTCTTAATCTCTAACTGGGAGGTAGACGGGTCCGGCATGGGCGCGAATCCAGGCAACGACGTAGAAGGCTCCGGCGCAGGATACCAGCCGCCGGGGTCCGGCAGAGGTGTAGGTAAAGAGCGTTCTTCCGACCATGCCGGGGGCGACTTCGCAGACGGCAACAGCAGCCGTAGCCGTAGCCGAGGCGTACCCAATACGCTTGTCCTCGAAAGCGAGGAACACAGGAACGCAGGAGATGCCTTGCATACCTACTCCCACGCCGGCTCGGTAGATGGGGCAACCACTGCTCCGCATGTTACGCACCCACTGGACGCGCAACTCGGCGCAGGCGGCGTGCCCGCCGAGCACTCGATGCTGACCACCGACCAGTTTGTCCGACGCTCTCTAGCCCGGCGCAAACTCGGCATACGCGCGCTGACAGCCCTGCTGATCTTGCTGACGGCAGCCGCCACCTTTTTCTACTCACCCCCGTTCGGTCCGGCAAACGAACCGGCCCGCATGAGCGACGTGTCCCTTGCTGAGGTGCAGCCCTACGGCGTCAATACATTCCTGCACAAAGAAGTGGAGGGCTGGAAACGGCAGAAGACCCTTGAGTTGGCCCATGACATGGGCGCAAGCTGGGTACGCCAGCAGTTCCCCTGGGCCGAGATCGAGTACAGAACCGACCCGAACCGACCATACTGGGACGTGAAGAACAACCAGAACGCCTGGGACAAGTTTGATGCCATAGTAAACCTGGCCGAGCAAAACAACCTGCGCCTGATCGCCCGCATTGACAACGCCCCGCAGTGGTCGCACCCGCTCACCTCCACCCTCAAATCGCCGCCCGACAGTGCCCATCTGCCCGACTTCGGCAACTTCGTAGAGAAGTTTGTGGAGCGATATAAGGGGCGTATAGCGGCTATACAGGTGTGGAACGAACCTAATCTCACGGCAGAGTGGGCAGTGCAGGACCCACAGTTCAAGGGAACGGTGCGCCCGGTTGACCCCAGAGAGTACATGCTGCTACTCAAAACGGCCTATGCAGGAGCCAAGCGCGCCGACCCCAACATGATCGTGCTGGCTGCGCCCCTGGCTACCAACAACGAAACGTTGGCCTTTCGCGGTAATCTCAACGAAATAGACTACTTGCAGGGGATGTATGACGCAGGGGCGGGGGCGTACTTCGACGTTATGTCGGCCAATGCCTACGGCAAGTCGGCCCCGCCGGAGGATGCGCCCTCTCTTCAAAAGCTCAACTTTCGAAGGGTGGAACTGCTGCGCGCGGTCATGGAGCGCAACGGCGACACCAACAAGGCGGTATGGTTCAACGAGTACGGCTGGAACGCCTCCCCCGCCACCATAACCGACCTGCCCTGGGGCCGGGTGTCGCCGGAGGAGCAGGCCGATTATACGGTGCGCGGCATCCAGTACGCCCGCGAGCACTGGCCCTGGGCCGGGGTGTTCACCATCTGGTATCTGCGGCAGGTGGGCGACACGCCCCCCAGCGCAAGCGAATATTACTTCGGCATGGTCAACCCCGATTTCATAGTGTCTCCCGTCTACCGCGAAGTAGCGGCGGCGGCTCACAGCACACAGAAGGTGGCTGTGCCCGGCACGTGGGGGCCGCTGTCCCCTCCGGTGCAGGCTTCGCCCAGGTGGAACATCAAGCTCGACTCGGCGGCGCCCGGCGGCGCGTATATCGCCCCCTCCTCCCTGGGCGACACTTTGGACATCACCTTCACAGGCACCGACCTCAAACTGCAACTGGTCGCCATGAGTGCATCAACCGTCCTGACCGGCACCATCATCCCCGCTCGCTACTATGTTACCGTTGACGGCAAGGCGGACAAGGTGTCGCCCAGCCTGCCGCGCGACGAGCAAGGGGCCTATATCGCTGTGCCTGTGGTCGGGCATACGGCGGAAGTTGAGCTGGTGCATGGGCTGGGAGAGCAATTTCGCACCACCCGGCATACCCTTCAGATAAAGGTAGCCGCCGAGGACGGGGGAGAGGTAGGCAGTAGAACCAGCAAAGGCGGCAGGGCAGGCGGGCTGTACGCGCCGACCGAACAGCATGTAGACCTGCCGGGCATCGGAGCGGTGACGGTAGAGGCGCATAGCTCCTACCTGCTGTTTACCCTCTTTTGGCTCGTTATGTTGTCGGGTATCGCCTTCTCCGTATGGGCGCTCCTGCGCGGCCCCCATGCCGGTTGATGCGCTAAATGCGGGCCATACTCGGCATCCGCAGCGCTCCGGCTGCCATATATTCCAACGCTGTTACTCGCTGCCTGGCGGCGCTGCTGCTGTTCGCCCTCTCCCTGGGGGGCCTCACCCTTACCGGCTACAGCGACCAGTACGTAAACGGCGGCGTCTCCTGGGGGCCGCACGAACCTATTCCCCTGGCCGACCTGAACCCGCTGGGCGTGAACACTTTCCTTGAAAAGGAAGCCGACCCGGATAAAGTAACCCGGTCCCTCGACATGATCGCCGGTGGAGGCTTCCGGTGGATAAGGCAGGGCTTCGCCTGGAACGACATCGAGATCATCGCCAAGGGCAACTTTACCGACACCCGCGACCCCCAACACGTCGTCTCGGCCTGGGCTAAGTACGACCGGATAGTGGACGAGGCCGCCCTGCGCGGTATCCAAATTATCGCCCGCCTGGACAGCCCCCCCGTGTGGGCGCGCATACCTGGTGACGACGTGGAAAGGTGGCGCAAAGGTCCACCCGCCCACAACAGCGATTTTGCCGACTTCGTGCGCGCAGTCGCCCTGCGCTATCGGGGCAAGATAAAGTACTTTCAGCTTTGGAACGAGCCGAACCTGTGGGGCGAGTGGGGCGGCTACTCGCCCAATCCGGCGGACTACACGGCGCTGCTCAAGGCGGGCTACGAGGCGGTGAAGGGAGTGGACCCGCAGAACGTGGTGGTCTCGGCGGCTCTGGCCCCGACCGCCGGAGACGAACTGCGCGCCACCAACGATCTGCTTTTCCTGGAGGGGATGTACCGCGCAGGGGCCGCCCCCTACTTCGATGTGCTGTCTACGATGTTGTACGGCTTGGGGCAGTCGCCGCAGGAGCGACGCACCGACCTCAAGCGGCTCAACTTCTCGCGACCCATCCTGCTGCACCAAGTGATGGAGCGTAACGGCGACGCTCGCAAGCCGATCTGGATCAGCGAGTACGCCTGGATCAGCCTGCCCCCCGGCTGGCAAGCCGAGTGCGACTCCATCGACGCCAGGATAGCTGCGGGGGAACTGGACCCAGGCGAGGGTTGCGGCAACAATATCTGGGGAGCAAGCGTTAACGAGGAGTTGCAGGCCCAGTGGACGGTGCAGGGCTTCGAGCGCGCCCGCGCTGAGTGGCCCTGGATGGGCGTGATGAACGTTTGGTACTTCCGCGAACCTGACCCCCGCCCCAGAGAACCAGCCAACTGGTTCGCCATCGTCAACCCGGATTTCACCCCACGACCCACCTACTCGGCCCTCAAAGCGTACAGCGCCCAACTCGAAGCCATCAGGCCGACAATAGAAAAGCCCCTGTGGAATGCTCTCGGCTTCCCCTTCTTGTACGGAGTGTTCGGCCTGCTCACCCTGGCTGCGGCGGCATTCGGAGCCGGCAGCCTGGGACGCTGGGCGGGGGCGGCTGCCGGCCTACCGAGGGGCCGCTACAGCGAGCCGGTGAAGGAGCTGGCCCGCAACGGGGCCGCAGTAGTGGGCATGGCGCTGCTCGTGGGACTGTACTACAAAGGTAGTCTGCCTGTAATAGAAGTTGCGTTGGCAGGCGTAGCGCTGCTGGCCTTCCTCAAGCCGTCGGTGGGGTTGGCGGCGGTGGCCTTCGCGGTGCCGTTCTACTGGCAACCCAGGTATATCGGCCAACAGAAGTTCCCTATAGCCGAAACGCTGCTGCTGCTTACGTTCGGCGCGTTCGCAACCCGACAGGGGATAAAGCTGCTGCTGCCCGGCCTAGCGGCTCGGTTGAACATGGTCGGTAGAGAGGCTGATGCACGGGGTTTGTCACCTGCCTCAGACCCACAGCCCGCAGGACAACCCACCCAACCTGCCGCAGAGCAAGAGGTCGGCTTCAGGAGACTGTGGTCCCAACTGCGCCTATCATCGTTGGACGCGCCTGCGGTAGCCCTGCTCATCGTAGGGGCGTTGTCGCTCTTGACGTTGGCCGACCCCGCGTATACCTCCGACAGCGCTCGCGCATTCCGGTGGACGATTGTGGAGCCGCTGCTTTTCTACTTCCTGATAGGCGATGTCGTAAAAAGCAGGCGAGGGCTGCTGCGCCTGGCCGACTTCTTCGTGGCGGGGGCGACAGTGGTGGCCTTGTACGGCCTCTGGCAGTTCGCCCGCAACACCAACGTGCTGGACGTAGAAGGGGTGAGCAGGGTGGTAAGCGTGTACCGTCACCCGAACAACCTGGCCCTGTATCTGGGGCGAGTGTTGCCGTTCACGGTCTGCCTCGCCATTTTCCTGCCCTGGGGTTGGCGCAAGCTGGTGTATGCCCTCGTCTCGCTGCCGCTAGCAGCCACTCTCCTGCTGACCTACTCGCGTGGGGCGTGGGTGGCGATGGCCCTGGCTGTTGGGGCAGCCCTCTTTGCCGGCTGGTGGTGGAGGCCGGGTAGAAGGTCGCGCAGTATATCAAGTCGAACATGGGCGGTTGCCGCTGTTGTGGGTGTGCTGCTGATCGCAGCCGGAATAGTTGCCTACCCCCACCTGCCGGAGAGGGTGAAGACGCTGGGCAGCCTCGGCCTGCGAGCGGGGCACTGGAAAAGCGCTCTGCATATGATCGCCGACCACCCGCTCACCGGCATCGGCCCGGACCAGTTTCTCAATCAACTTCGCATCGGTGTGGACACCGGCCACCCCAGGTATCTGGTGAATGCCGCGCAGCAGGAGGAGGCGTTCACGTCGCACCCGCACAATATCGTTTTGGATTACTGGCTCAGTTTAGGTATAATGGGCCTGTTTGTGCTTGTATGGCTCCTCTGGGCATTTTTCCGGGAGGCAATAAACAAGGTAAAGAACCTTGCAGCTTCGGCAAGTAGAACGGCCGCCGACCCTGTGGGCAGAGCTATCGCGTTGGGCTTACTGGCTTCGATGCTCGATTTTCTGTTGCACGGCATGGTGGACAACTCCTACTTTCTTATGGACCTGGCGCTGATCTTCTGGCTCAGTTGCGGAATGCTCAATGGGCTTCGTCACGTGGAGAGCTAGTTCATCAATGAAAAGATTGGGCGGAAAAACGCAAAGACGCAAAGGCGCAAAGGACCACGCAAAGATTTTTGTTGTTCAGACGCCAGCCAAGGGTGGTCGCAAGAATGGCCGGCATGGGGGAGACGCAGTTGGCTGGTAAGGAAACTTGATATGTGAAGAAATCCTAAAAATCTTTGTGCTGTCCTTTGCGTCTTTGCGTCTTTGCGTTTTCGTCTCAAAGAGCGGCTTAGTGTATGCGGGTCAATGGAACAAGGGAGGATAACTTGCGTATTGTAGTTACCGGCGGGGCCGGGTTTATCGGTTCGCACCTTTGCGAGGCGTTGCTGGGGCAGGGGCACGAGGTTGTCGCGGTAGACAACTTTCTCACCGGCAGCAAGGCCAATATCGCTCACCTGTTGGACAACCCTGGTTTCCGGCTCGTGGAGCATGACATCACGGTGCCGGTGAGTCAGGAGTGGCATAGCATGCTGGGGGAGGTGGAGGCCGTCTTCCACCTGGCAAGCCCCGCCTCGCCCGCCGACTTCAGCACGATGCCCCTCCAGATCGCGGTCATCAACTCGCAAGGCACGCTCAACGTGCTGGAATGGGCGCGGCTCCACAAGGCCAGATTTCTCATCACTTCCACTTCGGAGGCGTACGGCGACCCAGAGGTCCACCCACAGGGGGAGGAGTACCGGGGCAACGTCAGCACCACCGGCCCCCGCGCTTGCTACGATGAGGGCAAACGCTTCGGCGAAACGCTCACCTCCATCTACATCAACGAGTATGGGCTGGACGGGCGTATCGTGCGTATTTTCAACACCTATGGCCCGCGTATGAACCCGTTCGACGGTCGCTCGGTACCCAACTTCATCACCCAGGCCCTCAGCGGCAAGCCGCTTACCATCTACGGCGACGGTACGCAAACCCGCTCCTACTGCTACGTAAGCGACATGGTGGCGGGGCTGATAGCCGTGATGTTCGCGCCGCCGGAGACGCGAGGCGCCGTGTTCAACGTGGGCAACCCAGACGAGCGCGAAATCCGTAATCTGGCCGAGGTGATACGCCAGGCGTGCAACTCAACTTCCGAGATAGAATATCGCCCTGCGCTACAGGACGACCCCGCCCGCCGATGCCCCAACATTACCCGCATCAACACCCTGCTGGGCTGGCAGCCTACAGTGTCCCTGAACGAGGGACTTGGCCTCACCGTCCCCTGGTTCAGAGAAAAGCTGGGAGCAATGCAACAGACGCACAAGGTAGAAGAACCATAACAACCTTCGCCCCTTCACATCGTCTCCTTTCCGGCAAGAGGACGGAAACACAAAGACGCTCTTTGAGACGAAAACACAAAGACGCAAAGACGCAAAGGACCACACAAGGATTTTTGTTGTTCAGAGGCCGGTCAAGAATGGTTGCCGGCATGCTGGCATGGAGGATGACGCAGTTGGTATGTGAGGAAACCCTTAAGAATCTTTGCGTCGTCCTTTGCGTCTTTGCGTCTTTGTGTTTTCGTCTCTTGTCGGGAAGGGCACAATACCTTCGCGTACTCCGGTGGATTATATAAACAATGGCAAGAGCCGTAACTCAAAACTCAAAGCTTAAAGGCGTGCCTTCAGACCGAAGGGGGAGCCGAAACTACCGGCAGGCGCTCCTGGCGCTGGTGGTGGCGCTGGTGGTGGGGGTTGCCCCGCCCGTAGTGTCGCTGGGGCTTGTGGGCGCGCTGGTGGGGGCGGCCCTCATCCTACGCAACCCCGTGTGGGGAGCATACGCCCTTGTGCTCAGTGTGCCGGTGCAAAAGCTGGTTACGCTGCCCGCCGAACTGACGGTGACACAGGTGCTGTTCGCCTTTGTGCTGGGCGTCTGGTGGGCCTGGCTCGCGCTCCGTGAAAACCGGCGCATCCGGCTCACCCCTATCGCCGTCACCCTCTTTTTCTTTCTCGCCGCCACCCTGCCCAGCCTATGGGTGACTACCTCCATGCCGGAGAGCCTGGCCGAAATCTCGCGCTGGCTGGTAACTATCCTCTCCTACATCATCATCATCAACTCGGTAGGCAACCGCCGCGAGATGAACACGCTGGTGGTGATGATGCTGCTGGCAGGTATGTCCGAGTCGCTGCTGGGGCTGGTGCAGGCGTATGCAGGGCTTGGGCCTTCCAGCTTCAACGTGGCCGGTCTGCTCACGCGAGCCTACGGCACGATAGGCGCGCCCAACTCGTTCGCCGGCTACATCAACATGAGCCTGCCTCTGGCCCTGGCCCTGGCTGTCTACTACTGGGGTAGGTGGCTCACCGCCCGCCGCGCGGCACACCCACTCGACCGCCCCGATTTCGTCAGCCTACGGAGGTTGGCGATGCCCCTGTTTACCTCTTTTGTGGCCCTCACCCTGTTTTGGACCATGCTCACCACGCTGTCGAGAGGCGCGTGGATAGGGCTGGCAGTCGGCATACCGGCGATGGTGTTGGCGCTGGGCAAACGAGCGGCGGCGGCTGTCGCAACGCTGTTCGGCGGTATCGCCGCCATCGTCGGCCTGGGAATAGCCGGCGCACTCCCTCCCACCGTCACCGACCGCTTTGAACTGCTGATTTCGCAACTCTCCATCTTCGATGCGCGCGGCGTCACCCCCAATCCCGACAACTTCGCCGTGGTCGAACGGATGGTACACTGGCAAACGGCGGGCAACATGTTCTTATCAAGCCCCTGGATCGGAGTGGGTATCGGCAACTACAACGTCCTGTTCAGCAAGTTCGGTGTGGAAGGCTGGCCCTACTCTCGCGGCCATGCCCACAACTACTACCTCCATCTGCTGGCCGAAGTGGGCGTGGTGGGCCTCACAGGTTACTTGATCATGCTGATCACCGCCATCGTCGTAGGAGTGCGCGCTCTCCGCTACGCCCGTTCTACAGGCGACGGCTACGGCGAAGCGGTGTGCATCGGGGCATTCGGTGTGCTGATTACCTTCTCGGCGCACAACTTTTTCGAGAACCTCCACGCGCTCAATATGGGCATCCATTGGGGGGCGACCCTGGCCCTCTTTACGCTGGTGAGGCTGAGGCGCTCCGTGCCCGGCCCTGGGAGCTAAGATATGACTATACTTGTCACCGGCGGGGCCGGGTTCATCGGCTCTAATCTCGTGGAAGCGTTGCTGGCAAGGGGCGAGCGGGTGGTGGCCTTCGACAACTTCAACAGCTACTACAACCCTCAGCGCAAGCGTCTCAACGTCGTCCCCTTCCTCGACAACGCCAACTTCAGGTTGGTAGAGGGCGACATACGCGACCGTCCGCTCCTCGATGAGCTTTTCAAGGGCGAACCGATACGGCGCGTGGCCCACCTGGCAGCGATGGCGGGGGTGCGCTTCTCCATCCAGGATCCGGTGCTGTACAGAGATGTAAACGTCGGGGGCACTCAGAACCTCGTGGAAGTCTCCATCGAGCACGGTGTAGAGCACTTTGTTTACGCCTCAAGCTCCTCGGTGTACGGCGATGCCGAGGTGCCTTACAAGGAAGATGCCCGCACCGACAGGCCGCTGTCACCCTATGCCGCCACCAAGAAGATGGCCGAGGTGATGCTCTATACCTACCACTATCTATATAAGCTGCCGGTCACACTGCTGCGCTTCTTCACCGTGTACGGACCGAAAGGTCGCCCCGACATGGCGGTCTATTTGTTCACCGACTGGATAGACCGGGGTGTGCCGGTGCGCCTGTACGGAGACGGCAGCCAGGGGCGCGATTACACTTACGTGAGCGATACGGTGTCGGGAGTGGTGGCCGCCCTGGACCGCCCAGGCGGTTATGAGATATACAACCTCGGCAACTCGCACCCCCAGTCCAACGCGCACCTCATCGAAATTATCGAGCAGGAACTGGGCAAGAAAGCCGTGATCGAGCGCCACGACTACCCCAGCCTCGACCCCCAGCAGACCTGCGCCGACATCACCCGCGCCCGGCGTGACCTGGGCTACAGCCCACAGGTTCCCCTGGAGGAAGGCGTGCGCCGCTTCGTAGCATGGTACAAAGAGAATGCTCGGTAAGGCCCCAGCATCGTCTCCTTCCCGACAAGAGACGAAAACACAAAGACGCAAAGACGCAAAGGACCACGCAAAGATTCTTGTTGTTCAGAGGTCGGTCAAGAACGGTCGCCGGCATGCCGGCATGAAGGAAGACGCAGTTGGTGAGGAAAGCCTTAAGAATCTTTGTGTGGTCCTTTGCGTCTTTGCGTCTTTGTGTTTTCGTCCCAGCGAACGTCTTTGTGTTTCCGTCTCTTGACGCCCAGCTGTGAGGGAGAGGGTCTACAACGGATTTCTCTATGGCTCCTATCTTTTCCCAGCCCACACCGTTATACTAATCAGCATAGGTTCTCTCGCAAAGGCGGGATAGTCCTGTGCGGCGGCGGGCGCATATCAGGTCTTGGCTTTTAGGCCGGGATAATGGCGCTCATGTTGACCGCACCTCGTGGTTATGTGCATGGAGGCACGAATATTGCCCCTACGACGCACAGTAGCTTAGAGTGGAAACGAGGAGAGCGGTGGCGCAGTCAACTGATGAGCGTTCGTGGGTAGAACTTGCCCGCACGGGAGACCCCGAGGCTGTTGGTTGGCTATATGAACACTACTTCGACCGTATCTACAAGTACATCTACATCAAGGTGGGCGACCCCACAGAGGCCGAAGACCTCACAGAAGCGGTCTTCCTCAAGATGATCGAAGCCGTCCACACTTTCAAGTGGCAGGGTTCGACTTTTGCCTCCTGGCTGTACCGCATAGCCCACAATCAGGTGGTGGATACAATACGCAGGCACGCCCGCCGTCCCCAAACCCCTTTGGAGCCGGTGGTTGACGTTTTGCCGTCGGAGAGGGGCGACCCCTACCGGCACGCCGAGCAGTCCGACGCTAAAGACCACCTGCTCGAAGCAATAGACAAGTTGACCGACTTGCAAGCCCAGGTAATTATGCTCAAGTTCGGCGCAGGCATGACCAACGCCGAGGCCGCTGAGGTGATGGACCGCACAGAGGGGGCGATAAAGGCATTGCAGTACAGCGCTTTGCAAAACCTGAACAAAGCGATGACATTGAAAGGCTGGCCGTAGCGAGTACATAGTGCAAGATCGAATCCGGTTGAAATATTGAAACTTTGTACTAGCGTAGGATAATGGACGAACAGACGATACAATATGCTTTAGACTACTGCCTGGCTAACCCGGAGGGGTTGGGCACGGAGGAGTTGCTCGACAGGTTCCCCGAGCTGCGGGAAGAACTTGCGCCGCTGCTTGCCCTCAGCAGCCTTTTACAGGAAGCGCCTGAGCCTGTGCCCACTGCACGCCGAGAGGCGATGAAGGCGCGCCTCATGAGGGCAGCCGCCTCCAACCAGGCCACCCAGCCTTTGCCTCAGCAGCCGCAAACGACCGAAGCGCGCTCCGGCGGCTGGAGGTTCTTTTTCGAGTGGCTGAGTCGGCCTAGCATGGCGATTGCCGTCGCCGCAGTGCTCTTGTTCGCCTTTGCTTGGTCGGCCTCGGCTTCCGCCCTGCCCGATAGTCCATTCTACAACGTCAGGCTCCTGTCGGAAGATATTACCGTCAACCTGGCGCAGTCGTCCGCCGATAAGTTCAGCCGGCACACACAGTTTGCGGAGTCTCGGCTGGCCGACCTCGGAGCGATGAGTAAGCTGGGTAAGCTTGCTCAAGCAGGTCTGGCGTTCATCAACTACGACGGGCACTTACAGGCGTGCCGGGTGATTATAGATAATGCCGGCTCACAGGACGACAAAGCGAGTTTCTCCAAGTCGCTCTATAAGGTTTGCACAAAGGGGGAGATCGAGTTCGGCGGCTTCCAGAATATCGCTGCGTTGCCCCAGCCTGTGCAGCAGAGCTACCAGGCGTCGGCCAGGCAGCAAAGTTCCTTGCTGGCCTCCACCAATTCTATTCTTCAGGCCGCCAATATAAACCCTTTGGACCTGCTCGATCAGGGCACGAGGGATGTTTTGCAGACTACCCCCGGCCCCGTAGCCACCTCCATAGCCAGGTACACGCCCCAGCCTACGCAAGGCACAACCGGCGCTGAAGGCACGCTCACTTCAACCGGCTTGCCAGGCACACAAAGCTCGCGCACTCCGGCGCCGGTAGGTGGAACGGCCGGCGCAACACGAACCGGGACAACCCCTCCGCCTTCAACAAGTGCCGCTACCTCTGCTACCGCTATCGGCACTGTGCCTGGAACCGAAACCGCACAGGCCACAGGAACCCAGGCAAGCGCGACGGCCACAGGGCCGGCAAATGCCACCGGCACTCCCAGCGCCACCGGCACCGCCTCGCCAACCCGGGGAGCAGGAGGTAGCCCTACGCCGCAAACTACCGCCGGAACAGGAGCTACGCGCACGCCGGGCACCCCGCCCGTCCCGACCCCCTCGCCCAGCACGACGAAGCCGGCAGGAACGCCTACCGCGCCCGCTCGCTCGCCTGTACCCACAACTCTCACCACACCCGGTACCGTAACAGTAGCTACACCAGCTACACCCAAAACCACGGCTACTCCAACGGCAGCCGGCACGGGAGTTGCGGGCACGGCTACACCTACAACAACTTATACCCCTACTCCTATCACGTCCACCGCCACACCTACGCACGGCCCGCCCCCCATCACGCCTCCACAGGCCGGCCCTACAAACACCCCCATTCCCACCTGGCCCACCAGCGCCCGCACACCGACGATGACACCTGCGTTGCCTACCGCCCTACCGCTTACTACTATCACACCGGCAGAGGGCCAGCCGCCTCCTTCGCCAACCAACGTGCCGAATCCAACAAATACCGCCCTCCAAGCCCCCACCAACACGCCCCGACCTACAACGCCGCCTCCGCCTACCAGCCCACCCGCCACACCCACCTCTGCCCAGGTGGGCAGTTGCAATCTACATGTTGATGAGGTAAGCGCCGAGTGCTCCTCGAACGAATGTGTCCAATGGACGGCGCAGGTGAACAACCGGGGTAGCGAGGGTGTTACGGCGGGTTGGATCGCCGAGTTGCAGGTAAAGCTCAATAGCGGAGGTTGGCAGGTAGTTGCCCAGGAATCGGGCAATGCAACCTTTCCGGCAGGCGAGACTATGGAGGTAGCGGGCGAAATGTGTTATAGTTTCCCGCCGGCAACTACAGGTGTAAAGGTGGCCTTTCGCACCAACTCCGGCCTGCCCGATTGCGACGGTCGCAAGACCTCCCACCAGTTAGATGCCTGCACACCTTGAGACGGAAAAGCACAGGCTTTTGGGGTTCCACGACGAGAGACGAAAACACAAAGACGCAAAGATTCTTAAGGGTTCCACGACAAGTTATAATTTACCGCAGAGGCGCAGAGTACGCAAAGGACGCGCAGAGATCTTTAGGGTTTCCTTACCAGCCAACTGCGTCTTCCCTCATGTCAGCCACTCTTACGACCACTCTTTGGCGGCCTCTGAACAACAAAAATCTTTGCGTCGTCCTTTGCGTCTTTGCGTTTTCGTCTCTTGTCGGGAATGTGTATGGCGTCAGGGGATTGAGGAGGGGTTATGAATGACAACATTGTCAAAGTAGCTGCGGTGCAGATGAAAGTGGCTTCAGGCGATCCGCGAGAGAACATAGCACGCGCCGGGGCGATGCTGGAGGAGGCCGCCGCGCAGGGAGCCGAGGCCGTGCTCCTGCCCGAACTGTGGACCACCGGCTATGCACTGGACCGTTTTGCGGAGTTGGCCGCCGAGTACGCGGCGCCCACTTTGGAGTTTCTCAAGAGCTCGGCCCGCAGGCTGGAGATGACCATTGTGGGCGGCTCTTTCCCCGAACAGGGTGAAGACGGCGTGTACAGCGCCTGCTACATAGTCGGACCCGATGGAGCCGCGCTTGCCCGCTACAGCAAGGAGCACCTTTTTCCTCTGCTCAACGAACCCCAGTACCTGCGCCCAGGGGAGCCGGGGGCCGTGACACACACGCCGCACGGCCCCTGGAGCACCCTTATCTGCTTTGACATCCGCTACCCGGAAAGCGCCCGGCGATTGGCGCTGGGGGGCGCACAGGTGTTGTGGGTCCCCGCCGAATGGCCCCACCCGCGCCTGGAACACTGGCGCACCCTGCTGCGGGCGCGCGCCATCGAGAACCAGCTTTTTGTGGTGGCGGCCAACCGCACGGGGCGTGGGGATAACTCCAACTGGTGCGGCCATTCCACCGTCATAGACCCCTGGGGCAATATCCTGGCGGAAGCGGGCGAGGAAGAAACGGTGCTGCCGGCCGACCTGGATATGAGCCTGGTGGACGAGGTGCGAAGACGTGTGCCCTGCTTCGAGGTAGAAGCCCGACAAGAGCCGGAAACAGAAAGACGCCATACGCAAAGAACGACACAGAGCGTTTTGAGGGTTCCCCTAGTGGAGCAAGCCGGGATGTAGACGTGCCCTGCTAGCCCTCTCGCAACGAGTATTCGGCAGGCGCAAAGAAAACCAGCACCACCAGGTCCTCCACGATGGAGTGGAAATGGTGCTCCACCCCAGCCGCTACAAACACCAGGCTCCCCGCCTCCACTGGGCGATCTACGCCTGCTACATGGATGGCAGCCCGGCCACTCACCACGTAGTAGAGTTCGTCCTCGCTGTGCGGCTGCTGCTTGTCGGTCCCGTATGCGGCAAGCCTGTACAGGCCTGCGCTCATGGAGGACTTACGCAGGAACTCCAGATAGGGTGATGAGGGACTGGCCTGAGCGAGCAGGTCAGCTACCTGAAAGGCTTCCATCCTTTTTTTGCTCCTCCTCCAAAAGCTCTCGCCGCAAGTACTTGCCCACGCCGCTCTTGGGCAGGCTCTCTCGAAACTCGACTTTACTCGGTACTTTGTAGGGAGCAAGCCTCTCTTTGCAGAACTTTATCAGTTCGCGCTCTGTCGCCTCCATGTTCTGCTTGAGCACCACGTAGGCCTTCACAATCTCCCCCATGCCGGCATCGGGCAGCCCGACCACCACTACCTCCTGCACTTTATCGCACTCGTACATCGCCTCCTCTACCTCGCGGGGGTAAACGCTGAAGCCGCCCACCAGGATAAGGTCTTTCTTGCGGTCCACGATGTAGAAGTAGCCGTCCTGGTCCATGCGAGCCATATCGCCGGTAAAGAGCAGGCCGTTTTGTAGAACCTCGGCTGTTTCTTCGGGGTGCACCCAGTAGCCCAGCATCACCTGGGGGCCGCGCACCGCCAGTTCGCCCACCTCTCCAACAGGGAGGGGGCTGTGGGTGTCGGGGTCCAGTATAAAGGCATCAGTCATAGGGATAGGCAGGCCGATACTGCCCACGCGCCGCTCACCGTGTACGGGATTGCAGTGTGTGACGGGCGAGGCTTCGGTAAGGCCGTAGCCCTCGACCAGCCGCGCGCCCGTCACCGCCTCGAACGCCTGCGCCACCTCTACCGGCAGCGGAGCCGCCCCCGATATGCACACGCGGACCGAGCGCAGGTCGTAGTGTACCGACATGGGGTGGTGGGCGATGGCATTGTACATAGTGGGCACGGCGGGGAAGATGGTGGGCCGGAAGCGGGCAATCGCCCTCAGCACGTCTTTCATCGTAAAGCGCGGCAGCAACACAATCGCCCCCGCCACTGCGATAGCTAGGTTCATCACCATCGTCATGCCATAGCTGTGGGAGAAGGGGATGACGCCCAGGAAGACCTCCTTGCGCGCGGGCACGGCGTCCCACACCCAGGCGCTCATTTGCAGGGCGTTGGCTACTAAATTGCGGTGACTGAGCATCGCCCCTTTGGGCGTGCCTGTTGTGCCGCCTGTGTACAGTAAGAGCGCTAGGTCGTCCGGCGCGGCACCAGGGCTGGTGTACTCGTCAGGGCTGCTCTTAAGTAGGTCCGAGAATCGGTAGACTCCCTCGCCCTCCGGCGGCTGCATCACCAAGCCGTCGCGTCTCTCCTTGACCGTGAGCATCAGGCCGATCAGGGGCGAGAGGTAATCCTGCATCTGAGTAACCACCAGCCGTTCGACCTGTGCAGGTAGGGGCACGGCGCGCCGTGC
>JBBSIX010000028.1:0-18254 GCA_038231875.1 Chloroflexia bacterium
CATCACGTCCTCTATCACGCAGTAAACCGTTATAATATTGATGTCGTCCATGTGTTTGCTCCTTTAGATGGTTGGTCTGCTAACCTCCATCCTATAGGATTGGCGCTTGGACGCGCTACTCTAAACTAGCAATCAAGGTAAAGTACCTCGTCGAATTGAAAGCCGATGATGAGGATCGGTACTACATAGAAGACCTATTGCTTGAGGCCGCACGCGAACTGGCCGACGCACGGTTATGCCCGGCGCTGCTCAAGCTAAAGAGTTTGTTTCCCAGCGATGAGGACGTGGATGAAGCCCTGCAGATATGCGGTTGTGAGGCAAGCTTAAGTATCCCGGAAACTGGAGGGTAGGGTGTCGCCTACGAACGCCGAGGCTGCCTTGAATTGGCGCTCCGATTCCGAAGTTCAGCCCCAGGCAGGCTGATGCGAATCGAGGCCGTACCGTCTATAGCCTACGTCTTAAGACCTAATGCCGAGATGGGGCCAAAGTAGCCGTTCACTGTCTTCCGAACCCTTAAGTAAAGGGCGAGCCGATTAATCGGCTCGCCCTCTTCTATGGATAAATGGCAGGCTCATAAGACTTCTGTAAGAATTAACATTCTTCCGTTATTTTGTTGTAACACGATAGCGTTATAATTGAGATATGTAAGTGTGTAATACATACAATGTATGCATTATCGGCTTGTAAGAATATTGCCGGCGCTTACCCTCAAACATAGCGGAGGAATTGAAAGATGGGCAGCAATCGTTTGATCGGCAAGTGGTATCATCAACTATTTCTTTCAGGGCTGACCGTGTTGGCCGCATTCGTACTGGCCCTCCTCGTCTTGGTGGAGAGCGGAGGCGCGCAGCCGGCGGCTGCCGGACAGGTAGGCAATCTATCGGCGCCCCTCGTTACTCCCACCCCGTGCGAGGGGAACTACACCTGGTATCAGGTTTCCAGCCCCAATCCTGAGAACCAGAATTACCTGAAGGGCATCGGGGTAGTGTCCACGAACGATGTATGGGCAGTGGGCTTTACTTTTAGCCCTGAGCGGATGCTGATTACGCACTGGGACGGGCAAGCATGGAGCGTTATACCGGCCCCGAGTACCGGCAACAGTAGCGAACGCCTCAACGCTGTTACCGTCGTATCCGCCAACGATATATGGGCGGTGGGTTACTACTTCGATGATGCTATATACAAACCGCGCCCCCTTACCGTACACTACGACGGCACACAGTGGGACATCGTTCCCGTCAACATAGACTTCGGCGTGGATCACGTCTTTCTGCATGGCGTTGCCTCGGCGGGCGGCAATGAGGTCATCGCTGTAGGCAGGCGAGCCTACAACGTGCAATCCCCTGTCACGCTGCACTGGAACGGCACGGAGTGGCGCGAAGAAGTGAGCGGCAGAATACCAGGCTGCCCCGGCGTTCCATATACCTGCTCCTTCTATGGCGTGACGGCAGTGGGGCCGAACGATTTCTGGGCTGTGGGCGCAATCCATCAGAACGGCCCTCGCACCCTCACGGCGCACTGGAACGGCACGCAGTGGACGCAGGTCGCCACCCCCAACGTCGGTATCGGAACGAATGTGCTTCGAGCCGCAGCCAACGCCGGAGCCGGTGATATATGGGCGGTTGGATACTACCTGAACTACGGCACCGGGCGCTTCGCTACACTAACCATGCGCTGGAACGGCGCACAGTGGGTGATCGTAGCCTCCCCTAATCCGCAGCTCGCCTCTGCTGCGCGGGGCAAAAGAGATCTGCCCCGCGAGCCGGAGGTAGACCCGTTAGGTGGCGGCGGACCCCCGCCGCCGGAGACACCCGGTAACATGCTGTTCGGCATGTCGGCAGCCTCTTCCAATGAGGTATGGGCCGTAGGCTCATCAGACCAGTTGGGCGATACCCAAACGAACACCCTTATCATGCGCTGGGACGGTACACAGTGGTCGGTTGTGCCTAGTGCAAGCCCCAGCGCCCTGGGTGGCTGGAACACGCTCTACGATGTGGATGCGACCGTCGCAGGCGACGCTTGGGCGGTTGGAACCTACTTCGAGTCGCCCAACCTGTATCGCTCGCTGATCGAGCGATATAATGCTCAATACTGCCCCAGCCCCACCCCTGTGCCTTCGACGCCCACGCCTACACCCTGCGTAGGCAACCTCGGCTGGGATGTGATCCCCAGCGCCGACGGCTCATCGGTAACGAATGAGCTTAAGGCTATCGGTGTGGTAGCACCGAACGACATTTGGGCGGTCGGCAAGTGTAACAGCTGCGGGGGCAACGGCCTGCTCGAGCACTGGAACGGCAATACCTGGGCAATAGTACCCAACGGTATCTTCACTAGCGGCTTCGAGGACATAGCTGTTGTCTCGGCCAACGATATATGGGTAGTGGGCAACGGCGGCGGAAACCCCAACAGCGCCGTCACCGTTCACTGGGACGGTAGCTCCTGGACGCGCATTGGTCTTGGAATATATGGTTCCGGCGATACCCTGCTGAGCGTAGAAGCCGTGTCGTCCAACGACGTATGGGCAGTCGGTTACAACGACGACGGTGTGCTTATCTTTCATTGGAATGGCACAGGTTGGAGCCGAGGCGGCTTCAGCCGAGCCGTCCAAGAGCAATTAAAAGGCGGTAGCCTAGCTCCTGCCTACTCTCTGACCCGCCTTACGGACCTGGCGGTGATTAGCCAAAACGACGTGTGGGCGGTCGGCACGATCCGCGTAAGCGGCTCCAACCGCACCCTCACAATGCACTACGACGGCACAAGCTGGAATATTGTGGGCAGCCCCAGCCCCGGAACGTACTCTAATATCCTTGAGTCAGTGGCGGCGGTGTCGGCTAACGACGTATGGGCGGTGGGCTACTTTGCCAACGCCTACTCGGACGCGCCCAGCTTTACCCTCACTTTGCACTGGAACGGCACACAGTGGTCCGTTGTTTCCAGTCCCAATCCCACAGGGCCGGCTGGGGGCAAACTCGGCTCCAGCGAACCGAACAACAACAGCGAAATCCTGGGGCACAAGCTCTACTCGGTGGCTGCGGCCTCGGCAAACGAAGTGTGGGCGGTGGGCAAGTATAGCCCCACCAACTACTGGAACTCCACAACTGCGATTGTTCTGCGTTGGGACGGCTCCCAATGGCAGCCCGTTACCGGCCCCAACCCGGAGAACCATAACCAGTTGCTGGATGTATCGGTCATTGCGCCAAATTACGCCTGGGCGGTGGGGAGGCGCGGTTTCTCCAACACCTATACGCTGACCGCGCGATACGGCCCGCCATGCAACGCCACACCCCTCCCTACCAACACATCGGCGCCGACCAACACACCCAGACCTCCCACCAATACCCCTGTGCAGGCGACAAGCACCCCTCCACGCCCAACGGCTACCCCATTCCCTTGCGGCGTAACCCCTCTGCTGACGGAGAGCTTTGAGCACGGCGGCACGTTGGGGCCACAATTCGCTTCCAGCGTGGCTACTTGCGTGCCTGGAAACTGTGGGTGGCGGACAGACGCCGACGAGGCCTTCACCGGCGCCTACTCGGCCTTTGCGCCCGCCGTTAGTGAAGTGTCCGACCAGAGGTTGACCAACACCAGCCCCATCAGCATACCGGCGGGCACCTCCCAGGCCACTCTCCAATTCCAGCACCTACTTGAGTTCATCGCTTCCGACGGAGGCGTACTTGAAACGTCCATTGACGGAGGTGCAACCTGGCAGGATGCCGGGCCTAATATAACCCAGGGCGGCTATACCGGCACAATCAACGGCTCGTTCAACCCCCTTGACGGCAGAGAAGGCTGGAACATAAACACCTTTGGCGTCTGGAATCAGGTAACGGTGAACCTTGTGCCGTATGCGGGGCACGATCTTCTGTTCCGCTTCCGCCTGGGCACAGACAACAGTATCGGCACCAGGGGCTGGAATATAGACGATGTGGTTGTTACCATAATGGGTACTTGCCCCACAGGAACCCCAAATACCTCCACGCCAACCAATACGTTCGTGCCCGCCACCACTACGCCTCTCAACACCAGCACGGCTGTGCCCAGCGCTACCTCAACCTCTATACTGCCCACTGTAACCCTCACCCTGCCTGTACCAACGGAAGTACCTTGCAACATAAGCTACAGCGACGTACCGTCCACAAACACCTTCTACCAAAACATCATGTGCCTATCATGCCTGGGCATGATCAGAGGCTACCCGGATGGGACCTTTCGACCGGAAGCTCTAATCACACGAGGTCAACTCTCCAAAATCGTAGCTAACACAGCAGGGTTCTCGGAACCTCACAGCGAGCAAACGTTCGCGGATGTAGCTGCGGGGAGCACCTTCCACTCTTATATCGAGAGATTGGCCTCGCGACTTATCATCTCAGGTTATGCATGCGGAGGCCCAGATGAGCCATGCGATGCCGCCAATCGGCCCTACTTCAGGTCGTCCGCCAACGCCACAAGAGGGCAGATCTCAAAGATAGTCGCCAGTGCGGCGAACATGGGAGACCCGATAGGCCCTCAGATGTTCGAGGATGTACCCTCAACATACACCTTCTACTTGTGGGTACAAAGGCTTGCTCAACACAATGTGATGGGCGGCTACTCGTGCGGCGGTCCGGGCGAGCCGTGCGATGCCGCCAATCGGCCCTACTTCAGGCCGGCCGCCAACGCCACAAGAGGGCAGGTAGCGAAAATAACAGGCAACAGCTTCTATCCCGACTGCCGTATCGCCATCAGGTAACGCTTTCAACCATCCGGCAGTGGGCGCAAGATTAGGACGGCGGTCTCTTGAGACCGCCGTCCTAATCTTGCTTGTGGCTTTCTACACTTACCGGCTGCGGTTCACCCAGTCTGGGGCGGCACAGGGATACATCCTACATCCTGTCCGGCCCGTAACTGTTCAGACTTGAGGTAGAGAAAGCCGACATCTCGGCTAATGAGGACCCGCCCCATGCCTCCCTCCCGCACGCGGGATGG
Source organism: Chloroflexia bacterium (assembly GCA_038231875.1). GTDB lineage: Bacteria > Chloroflexota > Chloroflexia > QHBQ01 > JADMIH01 > JADMIH01. The sequence continues at coordinate 4,966 of JBBSIX010000028.1, forward strand.
GGCTTTTAGATAGGAGAAGAACAGGGGACATCCCGACCCCCGCTTCGCTCATACCCCAACTGTGAACACTTACCCGGCCACAACTGCGTGAAAATCGCTTCGCAGATATGATATAATCGGCTGAAAAGAGGCGCCAAGCCCGGCCCGAAGGATCAGCTGAGTACCCGCACCAGTGGGAGCAACCCTCTTGGGCGCAGATAGGACAGGATGGAGGGGCGAGTAGGCTATGAAGAGGTCAACACGGAAAGAAAAGAAGCGTTTCGGCGCATTGCCGCCCCTGTATCAGTTCGTCCTGAACCCTTATACGGATGTGCGCTTCTCTACCTGCCCCGGCTGCCGAGGGAGGACCCGGCAGCGCAAGTTGCCCTTGCTCATCCATGTTGATCCCATGCAGTTGATCGCCCTCAACAAGACCTGCCGGTACTGCCCGGATTGCGACCTTCTGATAGCGCACCAGGACGAACTCGAGGCGTTCTTGACCGCCTTTCTAGGGGAGCGCGCCTCCGAAGTGCTGGACAACGACGGCTACCTGGTGCTCGGCACGATGGAGCGCAAAGCCTGGCGCGAGGGGCTGCACCAACCCAAGTACATTGACGACATGCGCGCAAACACGCACGATTTCAAAGAGTACCGCACGGTGCAGGTGACGCCCGGAGGGTGGTTTCCAGCGGACAAGCCGCCCGCACCAACACCCCTGGTCGAAAGGAGTTGAGAGCTTCATGGTCAAGCGGCGCAAAGCAAGTGGAGCACAAAGCGATATAAAGCGGGCGGCCTCGCTGAACCGGCTGCCCGATCTCGTCATAGAGGGCGGGGTGAGGCCGTTGGGGTTATATATCTACGAGAACGGGCAGTTCACCCAGCCCTACCTGGCGCTGTGGGTGGAGGCGGAAAGTGAACTCATCCGTGCCATGCGGGTAATCGGCCCCTCGGAGACCGCCGACGCCGGGGTGAGCGAGGCGTTGGAAGCGTTGCTTGAGTCGCTTATCCGGCCTATGCCCACCGCGCTATCCATGTTCCCCGCACCTGAGCCTGGGCTGCCGGCGCAGGTGCGGGTGAACGACCGGGCCTCCGCAACGGCGGCAGGCGAACTGCTGGCCCCACTTGGAGTGTCCATCGAGTACTCCGAAGACCTGACGGCCTTCGAGAGCGCCTTCCAGCACGTAGCCGCCGGCATGGGAGCGACCGAAGACGGTCCGCCCGAACCGTTCGAGTGGGAGATAGACCGGCAGCTGCTCGCCCCACTCTACAAGGCGGCGGACAGCTACCGGCGGCGCGCTCCCTGGCATCACATGGGCAGCGATGTGCCGATATCCCTGGAACTGGGGTCTCACGGCCCCCAGCCGGGCACCGATACGCTGTATGCAGTGGTGCTCGGCAACGGCGGCGAGGTGTTCGGCACGGCCCTCTACTACTCGCTGGAGGCTTTCGAGCGGACCCTGGAGGAAGGCGAAGCTCATGAAGAGCGCAGTCTTGAGCGCGATGAGCAGCTGGACCAGCTAATCGAGAGGATGCGGCAGGCTGGCGCCCCTGTGGACGAAGTGCCGCCGGAGATGCTTCGCGAAATGCTCTCCGCAATGATCGATTCGCCCGACGATGGACCTGAGGAGGAGTTCGAGGGCGGGGACGGCGGGGTACCGTTGGACCTCATGCAGGACGGCCTGGTACTCTACTTTGAAGCTGAGGAGGACAGCGACCCCACCTACCTGGAGTGGCTGCGCGAGCGCAAGGTGAAATTCGCCCGCACCGCCGTGCCGTCTTTCCATAGGCTGGTGGAGCGGAGCGGCCCCGTCAGACCCACAGAGCGGGAAGTCAGCGCTTTCACCCTGGCGCTTGAGGCCCTGAACCAGTTTTTCAGCGCCCACCGTGCCCTATTCGAGAGTGTAAGCGCGGACGGCTACCCGTTGATCACCGACAAGCGATTCAGCTACGTGGCGCACGTAGGAGGTCGCGAGGCCGGGTCGGAGCATGCAGAGCAGGTGGCCGTCAAGATAGCGCTCCCCGCCGAGGGCTACGGTTGGTTCGAGCCTGCTGACGTAGAGGAATAGTAGGAGGGCTGTTGAGAGCCTGCCTCTCGGCTCCAGGACTGAACACCTTCGCATAGTGTGTAAATGTTCAGACTTGAGGTAGAGAAAGCCGGCATCTCGGCTAATGAGAACCCACCCCATGCCTCCCTCCCGCACGCGGGATGGGGCTTTTAGATAGGGAGCGCAGGCAGGGGACACCCCGCCCCCTTCTTGGCTGCGCCAATTCATTTCGCTCATACCCCGTCAGTGGCTCTCGCCCCTGCACCCTATGCCTGAACGCTTACCATAGTGCCTCTCGTTGCTTTTCTCTGCGCCAAGCTGTAAACTGAAGGCAAGGCACAGAGGAATGAGGAGCAAGTATGGCTACCGGTTTGCATGCACAGCCCCCCACGATGCAAATGCTGCTCGCGGGAGAACCAACGGAGATAGACCTCGGCGTCCTCCAGGGACTGTGGAGTGACGAGCAGTACCTGCGCTTGACACAGCAGACCAATCGCCTCATCGAACTGACCGACGGGATTATTGAAGTACTGAGTATGCCGACCCGCAAACACCAGGCCGTCTCCCGCTCACTATTCCTGGCGCTGCTTTCTTTCTTACAGCCCCGAGGAGGCGTCGTCTTCTACGCACCTCTACGGTTGCAGATACGTCCTGGTAAGTTCCGCGAACCCGATCTTATGGTGTTGCTCGATAAGGACGACCCACGCAACTGTAACGCATTTTGGCTGGGAGCAGACCTCGTTGTGGAGATAGTCAGCCCCGATGATCCGGCACGAGATTTCAGGGTGAAGCGGCTCGATTACGCAGAGGCTGCGATCCCTGAGTACTGGATCGTGGACCCGGAGGGAGGCACGGTAACAGTGCTGCAACTGAGCGGTGCCGAGTACGTGGAACACGGCGCGTACCGGGCAGGTGACGGCGCCCTCGCCGCCTCAGCCATCCTAGCCGAGTTCTCCGTGCCGGTGGATGAGTTGCTCAACGCCGAGTAGCCGGGGCCGCATGCAACTATGCCGGCTCCATCGCCCCGTAGCGCCCAACGCCGGCCTGTTGATCAACCCCCCATGCGGCCCCGGCACGCTCAAGGAGCAGTTTGCGCTCGCGGGCGTTTTGGGTGAGAGCCGCCGCACGCTCGAACTCGGCGCGGGCCTCCTCACACCGGCCAAGCCTGGCAAGCAGGTCGCCCCGCACGCTCGGCAACAGGTGGTAAGCCTTCAACGACGGCTCGGATAGCAGCGCATCCACTAGGGCAAGCCCCGCTTCGGGGCCGTATGCCATCGAGAGCGCCACCGCCCGGTTTAGCTCCACAACAGGTGAGGGCGCAAGTTGGGCAAGGGCGTCGTACAATGCCGAGATGCGCGCCCAGTCGGTCTCCTGCGGGGTACACGCACGAGCGTGACAGGCGGCAATCGCAGCCTGCACCGCATACGGGCCAAGCTCGCCGCCGAGTTCCTCAGCGCGTTTCAGCGCCGCGAGGCCGCGATGGATGAGAAGCTGGTCCCAGCGTGCGCGGTTTTGGTCGAAGAGCAGAACCGGCTCCCCCGACGGCCCGGAGCGCGCCCTCACACGCGAGGCCTGTAGCTCCATCAGCGCCGTGAGGCCGTGTACCTCGGCTTCCTGGGGAACAAGCTCCGCCAGGATACGGCCCAGGCGCAGCGCGTCCTCGCAAAGGGCCGGTCGCATCCAATCGTCGCCTACGGTCGCCGAATAACCCTCGTTGAAAATGAGATAGATCACCTCGAGCACCGACGACAGACGGGCGGCGCGCTCGGCTCCGCGCGGCACCTCGAAAGGCACGCGAGCCTCGGCCAGGGTGCGCTTGGCCCGCACGATGCGCTGGGCGAGGGTGGCCTCCGGCACAAGAAAGGCGTGCGCGATCTCCCTGGTAGCGAGGCCCCCCAGCAGTCGAAGCGAGAGGGCCACACGAGCCTCGGTCGAGAGCACCGGGTGGCAGGCCGTGAAGATCAAGCGAAGCAGGTCGTCGTCGAGGTCCTCGGGGTCTTCGAGCACGGCGTTGAACTCGGCCTCGGCCGGCCCTTCCCCGTACTCCAACTCGCGGCCAAGCTCTTCATACTTGCGCTCCGACAGCTTGATCCGGCGCAGGCGGTCAATCGCCTGATGTTTGGCGGTAGCCATGAGCCAGGCGCCCGGATTGTTCGGGATGCCCGTCTGCGGCCACCGCTCCAGCGCGATCAGCATGGCATCCTGCGCCAGGTCCTCGGCCAGGCCGATGTCGCGAACGATCCGCGCCAGACCCGCGATCAGCCTCGCCGACTCGATCCGCCATGTTGCCTCGATTGCTTGGTGAGTTTCAAGCATGGTCATCGGGGTAAGGGTACGGCGCTCACACCTGTGCCGGCTTGCTTTCGCCTGTGTGCTCGTAAGCTCGCTGCAACGCTTCGATGTCAATCTTGGTCATCTGCATCATAGCCTGCATGACGTTTTGCGACTTCTGAGGGTCCTCGTCCTGCAGCAGCCGGCCCAGAGCGGTAGGGACAATCTGCCACGACACCCCATACTTGTCTTTCAGCCAGCCGCATTGCCCTTTCTCGCCACCCTTTGAGAGGGTCTCCCACAGTTCGTCTACTTCGTCCTGTGTCTCGCAATTTACGAAGAGCGAAATACCCTCGGCGAAAGTGAAATGCGGTCCGCCGTTGAGCGCGGCGAACTCCTGCCCATTAAGCAGGAACGACGCGCCAATCACGGTGCCGGCAGGCATCGGCCCGCCTTCACCGTACCGGCTCATACTCAAGACTTTTGAATCTTTGAAGGTGGAAACATAGAAGTTCACGGCCTCTTCCGCCTGGTCGTCGAACGTCAAGAATGTAACGATTTTCTGCATTGCTAAGTATCTCCTCATGGAAAAAGGGTGATCGCGTATGCTGGTGCAAGGCCGGTGCGGTGCATATAGAGACCGGGCTACTGCTTTGTGTCGGCCTCTATTCGTGCGCGTAAGGCATCCTCTTGCTGCTTGAGTTCGAGGCCGGGGCCGAACTCGTCCCTCTCGAACACCTGCCGTATCTCCAGTACCACGCCGTCTCCGAACGGTGCGCGCTTCATCCAGGCGATAGCCTCTTCCTTCGATTTTACCTCGATCAGCCAGAACCCGGCGATCAGCTCCTTCGACTCGGTAAAAGGGCCGTCTATCACCCTGGTGGAGCCGTCGGAGAACTCGAGCCGCACTCCTTTCGAGCTGGGGTGCAACCCCTCAGCCGCGAGCCTCACGCCGGCTTTTACCATCTCCTCGTTGAACTTGTCCATCTCGGTGAATATCTTCTCATCCGGGAGAATGCCCGCCTCGGACTCCTCGCTAGCAGGGACCATGACCATGAATCTCATCTTTGTATCTCCTTTTCTTCCGGTTGTGGGTTTCGGTCGGTATGAGCCGGGCCTCGTATGAACGGCGTCCGGGTCGAACCCGTGCTCTACTAATACGTCGAACAGGTCCTCACAAAATCGACATGGGGCGAACAAGTCCTGGGCGAAACCCGCCTCTGCACCTACACTGCATGCAACAAATACAGGCGGCGTTCGTCTCAAGCGCCTTTCGTTGTGAGCTAATGGGATCGGTTGGGTAGAGGCGCAGAGGCGGGTGTTGCCTGTGATGCAGGCAGCAGAGCCGAACTGTAGAAAAGCAGGTAATCCAGGACATGAGTGCTCCAGTACGTACCCTCATGTCCGTCGGGGTAGACGTGCCACTCGTGAGCCACGCCCTCGGCCTGTAGCATCGCATGGAAGTTATTCGCCTCCGGGAGCCAGGGGTCCAACTCGCCGATATCTATATAGAGCTTGAGCGTGCGCGCTACATCGGGCAGGGCCTTGTAGAGATACGTAGGATCGTGCGCGTCGAAGTAGCTGCGGCTGCCGTAGAACGAAGGCGCACTGGCGTAGGTATGCAGGGAAGGGCTGTCGGCCCCCACCACCCCGAACACATCGGGGTACAAAACAGCCAACTCAAGCGCGCCCGTCCCGCCCATCGAAAGGCCGCCAATCGCCCTGTGTTGGCGGTCCGCAAGGGTGCGGAAGCGGCTGTCTACCTCGCTCACCAGGTCGCGTGCCGTATATGTGCCCCATAGAGGGCCGCCGTTGGGGTGATCCACCCAGTAGCCTTTATCGCCTTGCGGCAGCACAATAATAAACTCCGCAATCTGCCCCACCCGCATCATATCGCGCGCCCTACCAGGCAGGCCGTAACCCAGCCACTCACTCCTTGAGCCGCTCATGCCATGCAGCATGTAGAGCACCGGATAGCGCGCTTCGGGGTGCGAGGCATAGCCGGGGGGCAGATAGATGTAGTAGGGCATGGTGCGGTTGAGGCTCACGCTCAAGAACGTCTCCTGCCGGATGTACTCGGGCAAAACAACCGGGGTGGAGGTAGCCGCCGACAAAGGCGCCGCCGTACCACTCATGAGCGCGGCCAGGCTCCTGTCTTCCGGCGGCACGGCCTCATCATCGTCTGGAGCAGTATCTATGGGCGATGCTGGGGCGGGTGCGCCGTCCGCAGTCGCCGCACCGGCCGCAGGGCCGGCAGCCGCAACCGAGGTGCCTCTACCGGACAGGGCGGCCACAACAGAACTGTTTTTTATCGCCCGCAGCCCCACCGAGCCTCCTGAGACGAGCAAAAGCGTCGCCACCACCAGGCCCGCAGCCCACATGAGCGCCTGCCCCCGTGTGCCCGCTGGCGGCCTCGCCGTATCACCGGCGCCGGCGCCGGCAGCGGGGTCTGCTCCATGCCAAATCCGCCTGGGCCACGTACCGGCAGGTGCGGCGAGGCCGTCGCCGACATTGTGGAGACCCAGGGTGAAGCGGAGTTTCAAGCCTCTGTACGCCATAACGCAAAAAGATTTGGCGGGCGCTTTGACCAGTATCAGCCCCCAGATAACCGCAATACCCGCTACCTGCAACAGTGTGCGACCACTGAGCGAGTCCACCGCGCTGCCCAGTATTTGAGGGCCGGCCGCTGTGAATAAGACTATCACGAACAGATGCAGCGTATACGCAGGGAGCGCCGCCTGGCCGAGAGGCAAAAGCAGGCCGCCCAGCAGCTTCTTGACAGGCGTCCACGCAATGGTGCAGAGCAGAAAGAGGCAGATAAAAAGGCAAGCGAACAGCGCCAGCCTGCCGGGGCGTAGGTCGGCCTTGCCGAACAGCAGGCCAAGCTGAGACACGACGGTTGTTTCCTGCGGATTGGCCTGCGCCCATAGGTACAAGGCTATCGAGCTGCCCAAGATCAGGCCGGTGAGCAGAAGGGCGGCGCTTTGTACGGCTGTTGTCGCTCGCGTCCCTACCAGGCGCATGCCGCGCTGCTCGATAGACTTCCTGTAGTATCCCGCTACGAGGCCGGTGATGAACAACACCTGCCAGGCCGGAAAGCGGAAAATCTCGCCACCGAGCGTGCCCAGGGGCAGCCGGGTGCCGGCGGACCACCACTGCCACGCGGCCCACAGCGCCCAGGAGCCGGCAAGCACCAACCACCCGGCATGCCGCAGACGTTGCATTAGCGCAAGTGCCGGCATAGCGGCTGCGATCACCAGGGTGTACAACAGCAGCACATCGGTGAGGTAATAGGCGTGACGCACCGTCAGTACGCCTGTGAGGAAGTCCAAGGCGTCTGTAGCGGAGGCGATGTTGGGCGCCCAGGGAAGACTGAATTCGAGCGAAAGGGTGGCGAACACCAGGGACAACCCGACGGTCAGGCCGTACAAAGTAGCCACTCGCCGCATGCCTTTGGCGAGCGCCGCATGAAGGCCCCGCGTCGCGATCATACGTGCATACACAATGCCCATTACCAACCCGGAGATAAACACAAATCCTTCCGCAGCAGATACGAAGAAGCGGTCGCCGCCCGATACGAGGTAGAGCAAGCTGTCCTTGCCGCCTATATGGTCTACTATCATCACCAGGACCGCGAAGCCGCGCAGCAGGTCCAACCGCAAGTCGCGCCTGCCGGCGGCAGCAGGGTAGCGCCAGGCCGCCAGGAGTTGCGCCCACTGCCCTATCCAGCCCGGCTGTGCTATGCCCCGCCGGTTATGAGCGCCGGCGCCCCGGGTAATTGTGTTGTGCTCGGTTGCGCTTGCCATTTACACTTCTATCCGGGTACCCTTGATTTAGGCGAGCCGGCCCTGGTAGGACCAAACTCATCTCTGTACGCCTCACGAAGCGAGGGATCGCCCTGCGTGTGAGATGGTAGGTGTATAAAGCGCTGTCGGCCCATTACACCCGGATAGTATAACCTATATGCCTGACATGCTTCTAGTGTATCCCCCAACGTCTGGACACTTGCGCATGCTAACGGCCTTGCCAAGAAAGCTGATAAGTGGCATGATTGTCAGCATAAACTTCTATAGTCGCTTTACCTCTTCGTCTGTGTAGCGCACACCCGCACAAGGAGGACCATATGCCCGGCATTGTATGTGCCGTTCGAGGCGGACCCGGCAGCCATGCCACTGTTGACAAGGCGATCAGCCTGGCGACCCAAAAGGGGTTGACTATCTACTTCTTGTACGTGGTCAACCTCGACTTCCTGAATCGCAGCACGATCACCCGCATACATACTGTGGAGGAAGAGATGCGCGAGATGGGCGAGTTTATCCTCCTCACAGCCCAGAGCAAGGCAGAGGCGGCGGGCGCGGCGGCTCAGGGAGTAGTGCGCGATGGCGTAGTCAGCGATGAGATAGTCAAGTTGAGCGCCGACTTGCACGCCGACTATGTGATCCTGGGCCGCCCCCGGCGTGAAGGGGCAGAGAACGTCTTTGCACACGACCAGCTCGCCCGCTTTGTCGAGCGCATCGAGAAAGAAAGCGGGGCGAGCGTCGCGCTGACCGACCCGGGGAGCGGCCAATGAACCGTGCCTTGCGCTTTTCGTTCGTGTTCGCTTTGCTCCTCGCCGGCGCTTTTCTGGTCATGGCCCACGAACAACCTCTCCTGGCACAAACTACAACCCCCCAGGCTCAGATTGTGGGCACGGTACACGACCGGCAAAACCAGCCGATAGCGCGGGCCGATGTTCAACTGCGCGCCGAGGGGAGCGAGGAACCCCTCGCCGAAACACGCACCCAACCCGACGGAACCTACAAGCTCCAATTCCCCGCCGCCGATGCCGCACCCCGCATCCTCAGCGTCCAGGTTCAACGCTCCCACTTCGCAGGGCAAACCCTCCCCCTCGAAAGTGGGCAGGTCAGCCGCTTGCGCGCGGGAGAAACCGTAGCCCTGCCCGACCTAACCCTGCTGCGGCGGGTCGGCCTGGCTTTCTGGATAGCTACCCTGCTCTTTGTGCTGATGCTGGTGCTGATCGCCACAGGCAAGCTGCACAACACCCTTGCTTCTCTCTTCTCGGCTGCCCTGCTGCTGGGCATAAGCTACCTCGGCGGGGCGGTTTCTGAGGACTTTTTCGTGTTCGACTTTTCGGGCGCGGTACGCTATGTAGATTGGAACGTGATCTTCCTGATTATGGGCATGATGATAGTGATTGCCGTTGTGGAGAGGACCGGCATCTTCCAATGGCTGGCCTTCTTCGCCTACAGGCTCTCGGGGGGGCGCATCTGGCTGCTGTTGGCCGTGCTCATGGTGTTCACCGGCATCGCTTCGGCCCTGCTTGACAACGTGACCACTATGCTGCTGATGGTGCCGATCACCGTGCAAATCTCGATGGCCCTGGGCATGAACCCCCTGGCGCTCCTCTTGCCCGAAGTGCTCGCCTCAAACGTGTTCGGCATTTCTACCCTGGTGGGCACTCCCACCAACATCCTAATCGGCTCGTATGCACACCTCTCTTTCAACGATTTCTTGAAGAACCAGACCCCAGGCGTGCTGCTGGCGATGATTGGCTTGATACTCTACACAGAATACGTCTACAGGCGAGAATTGAGGTCTTCCGGCCAAATCTCCCCGGTGCTGTTGGCGAAGCTGGAGGAAGGGGCGAGAATAAGAGAGCCGGGCCACCTGAAGAAGGTTGGTTGGGTAGGGCTGGGGATGCTGGTCCTCTTTGTGACGGGCGAGCAGTTTGAACTGCCCCCTGCCGTCACCGCGCTGCTGGGCGCAACGGCTCTCCTGCTGTGGATCCAGCCCAACATCGAGGAGATGATAGAGGCGGTGGACTGGACGACGCTGGTGTTTTTCATCACCCTTTTTATCGTTGTGGGGGCTATCCAGGAGGTGGGCCTGATCAGCTTTATCGCCGACTTTATCGGGGCGCTAGTGGGCAACAACCTTGTGCTGACTATGCTGGTGATTATCTGGTTCAGCGCGGTGCTCTCCACTGTGATCCCCAATATTCCCTTCGCTGCCGCTTTGCTGCCGATTGTCACCTTCCTTTCCACGACGGTGCCGGGGGCGGACAATAAAGTGCTGTTCTACTGTCTGTCGGTGGGCGCGGCGATGGGGGGCAACGGTTCTTTGATCGGGGCTTCGGCCAATATGGTGACGGCGGGCATAGCCGAGAGGGCGGGCTACCCTATCACTTTCAACTACTTTCTAAAGAAGGGGTTCCCCGCGATGTTGCTGACGGTGGCTCTGGCTACTGTGTGGCTGCTGGTCCGCTTCCTGGTTATAGGCTAGCGCTCGGCGGGACGCAACATGCCTGAAGTCGGCATGCACGGCGGTGACTTGCCGGATCCTCTATGCGCTGCCGCCCATGACGCTATGTGTGAGAGTGGCCCCGGAGCCTGGGCAACGGATGTGTCGTTCGTTGATGGGCTTGGACGTAGCTCGGCGAAACAACCGGTATTGTACCCTACTGTACATGTGTCCCATCGTCCTCTTGTCCCACCGCCACGAAGCGTTTGCCCTGCATCTCCACCGTGTAGATGATCCTCTGGTCGGTGCGGCTTGTTTCCGGCTCGGTGGTGACGATCACCTCACAGTGGGAGGCAAGATCGCCTATGTTCACTTTGGGCACAAGATACTCCTCCACAGGGAAGATGCCCGCCGAATTGGTCATCTCCACCCGGATACGCACCGGCTTCTGCCGACCCCGCTCCAGGGAGACCCGCTCGATAGATACCCCGCCCACCGTGTGAATGCTTATCGAGCCGACATCGAGGGCGTGGCGAGAGCGGCCTTTGGTCATGTCGCAGGCATCGGCCACCGCCACAATCGCTGCCTCCAACGTCAAGGGGCGCAGGTCTATGTCATGCGTGCGGATGGCATGGAGGATAAAGCCCCGCAGTTCACACCGCTGCTCTACCTCATCGTAAAGGGCGGGCATCAGCCGGTCGAGCACCGGCAAGGCCAGCATAACGCTCATCTGCATATGGCCGTCACGATGCACCTGATTGCCGATGTCATGCAGCAAGGAGGCCGCCGTTACCACCAGGAAGGCATCATCCAGATCGCCCGCCCCGGAGGTGACTACATCGGGTTGCACCCCGCCTTCCAGGAGAAGTTGCAGGATGCCGGCAGCCGCCGTCGCCACCACCTTATGATGCACCTCGCCATGATCGTTGTAGTGCAGTTTAGCCACCGCCATATAGTCGGCCATATCCCAGTCGGCGCGCACCTCCGGGTCGGCTTCCAGAGTGTCGAGGAACTGCCGCGACTTGGGATAGGGGGCGAGTATCTCGCGCAGGCGGCTCATCGATTCCTTCTCTAACTGATCGTAGTCGCGCGAGAGCTGAATCTCCACCCCCTTGTTTACAAGGACTAAATCTTCTTTTTGCACTGCTAAACGTGGCATGATTTGTAGCTCCTTTCCCACTTACCCGTGACCGCAGCCCTCCCCGCCCGGTTCTTTAGACCTGCGGGATCATATGGTTGCGGAAAGCGTCCACAAAAAGGCGATAATCGTCCAGCGCCACCTCTCCGTAACCCTGGCCGAAGCCTACCAACTCTCTTACGAATTCGTCCTCCCGCCCCGACAACACCTCGGCAATGGCGCTGTCGGTGGAGAACGGCACCAGCGTCTGGTCGCTATCGGTGTCCGATACGCAGTGAATCTTGGCGACCGCCTTGCCCAGGTAGTCGAGCAGGTGCAGGATGTCGTCCATTTCGTTGATGTCGTCCCATTGCAGGTCGGCGCAGTAGGGCGACACCTCGGCCACAAGCTGCCCCACCCCATCCAGGGAGGTGTAGCCCAGCCAGGGGTCGGCGTAAGCCTGAAGCGCGCGCTGCGAGACGACGGTGCGGTGGCCGTCGTGCAGGAAGTAGTCCCGGATCGCCGGGTCGGTAACAACGCGGCTGGGGCAGGCCGTTTGCGCCTGCTTCATGTAGATGATAATATCGTTCTCCAGAGCCTGGGTAGGCCCCTCTACCAGGATGTTGAACGAGGGGAGGCCCGCGCTGCCGATGCCCACCCCGCGCCGCGCCACTATGTCCTTGATGTTGTAGCTCACTCGGTTCTGGAGCTTGGCGGGGGGGATCGTCTCCAGATACTCCTCGAACGCCTTCTCTACCTTTTGGCGCAGCATATCATCCACTCGGCGTGTGTTCTTGTTGACCGCAAAGCGCCGCTCGTACCCCTCCACCACCGTGTTTTGCTCAAGCATCGCTATGCGCGTGTCGAGGCGGGCGGCGCGCAGTATGTCGAGCAGCTTGCCGTCGGTGTTGTCCAGGGTGAGGGCGAAGCTCTGTGTGTACTCGGACTGGGCGAAGCTCTCCACCTGGGCGATATAGCTGCGCGCTACTGTGCTTATCATCCGCGCGATCTCGTCGTCGCTGAGGGCCTTCTGGTAGCCGAGCAACGCCAGGCTGGCGGCCAGCCGCTTGAGGTCCCAGGTGAAAGGCCCTACGTAGGCCTCATCGAAGTCGTTCACGTCGAACACCAGCACCCCCTGGTTGTTCATGTATGTGCCGAAGTTCTCGGCGTGCAGGTCGCCCTGTATCCACACTCTGCCGGTCTTTTCGTTGGCGAAGGGGTCGTCCTCGCGGGCCATATCCGCGTAAAAGAGGCCCGCGCTGCCCCGGTAGAAAGCGAACGGAGTGGCCGCCATCTTGCGGAACTTGCCCCGGAAGGCCTCAGGGTCTGCTCCCATGAGGTCGCCGAAGCAGTCCACAAAGGTACTCACTATAGACTGCTGCCTCTCCTCCCGGCTTTCGTCCTTAATAATGTCAACAACTGATGTCACGGTTTGGGTACTCTCCTTCTTAAGATCTTCGGCTCATAAGCGGCCCCTAGAGGGCTGGTTTACCGGAGGCCTGGTGTAGCCGCTCGGCGATGCGCTGCCTGCGTGAAGGCTGAGGTTTGCCACTGCGGTGCTCGGCTATGTAACCCTTGAAGTTCCACGTCTCTAAGAACTCCTCGGCGGCTTTGCGCCCCGACATGTACAAATCTAC
>JBBSIX010000029.1:0-17534 GCA_038231875.1 Chloroflexia bacterium
ACGCCCATCAACACGCCCATCAATACGCCCATCAATCCGCCCATCAATACGCCCATCAATACGCCCATCAATACGCCCATCAATACGCCCATCAATACGCCCATCAACACAGAGACGATAACGCCGGGACCCAGAGCTACTGATATGCCAACGCAAACACCGGACGTTATTAATACACTCACACCGACCCGCACAGCAACCCTAATCCCCACCGACACTGCTGTGCCGTCAACTACAGCGATTACCGCTGTTACAGCCATCAGCACGGCACCAATTACGGCCACTGGTACTGCCACTGGTACTGCCACTGGTACTGCCACTGGTACTGCTATCGAAACACCTACTTCGACGGCAATCGCGAGTGCAACGGAGCAAAGCGGCGCCACGGTCGCGGCCCCCGTTGGGCGCACATCCACTCCAGTATCGACCGTAATCGTGCCCGTATATACGTCAGTCACCACACAGATGACGGTGGCTCCCACTCCACAATCTTTCCTGCCGAGGACCGGCGACGACCGCCCTTGGGCCGGGCCATTTGCCTTACTGCTAGGTGGGTTGCTGCTGCTGATAGGTCTAAACATCCGGACGCTGTTTCGGGGAGTGATTAAAATAGCAGAGAGAGATTACCTTTGAGACGAGGATTGGCGAGGTAGCAACGTTGACGTTTATTGTAGTACCAAACAAAGAGACGTATTGCCCTTCTCAGAGCATGTATGCACCGAGAAAAGCACCGGCTTCTACGTTTGACCCTGCCCAAGTAAGTGCGTAGGTCGGCATTCACCGAGAGGGCGGGGCGTGTGATCGATGGGGTGTTGGGGGCTTTGAGGGTGCATGACAGGTGCTGAAGTTTTCGGGTGTGCGGGTGTCGTCACGCCCTGTGCAATACCCATCATCTGCTTTGCGTAAGCAGGGTCTACCTGTTCGTGCTTACGGGATATGTCGTATAGAGGCTACATGTCGAGCATGCTCCATTTTAGCCCCAGGACGGCCCAAGGGGCGACCTTCTAAAGGCACAGCGGCGGGCACCCAGGTGCTTGACGGCGGGAGAGGCAGACGGCGAAAACAGAGAATGGCCCAGTTTTGTGGCCCGTGTGCGGAACTTAGAGCGCGGCCAAACGTTTATAGTACACTGGAATCAGTAAACGTTGCCTCCATCGTGATGGAGGCTCATTGCCGAGTGGAGGAGGTGATGGCATCTCTACAGCTTCGGTAGCGCCATGCTACGCAACACTCTCGTAAGGCAAAGCAGCCGTTTCTGATAAAGAAGGAGGTAGCAAAGTCATGGAACCAGGAGATATTCACCAGTATAAGGGCCAATCAGCCAATCAGCCAAGCAAGGATCGCAGTCGTTTAGCGGGACTAGCCTTGCTTTTTGTAGCTCTACTGGCCGCAGCCGCCCTGCCGGGCGCGGGAGCGGCGCAGGACAAGCAGTCGGGCGGCCAGGCACAACCCGATAGCAACCCCACCAACTCTTGCCCGCCTGACGGCCAGTGCTTCGCCGATGTGCCCCCCTCCAGCCCGTTCTTCAACTTCGCCAACTCAGTCTACCGCGACGGCGTAGCCACCGGCTATCAGTGCGGCGGACCGGGCGAGCCTTGTGACCAGTATAGCCGCCCCTACTTCCGCCCTGCCTCCGCAGTGACGCGAGGGCAGATGTCCAAGTTCGCCGACCTTGCCCGTAAGCAGCCCGGCATATCAATAGACACGGCAAGCTCTCTCGTCCCGATCTACAGCCGCACCAGTGTGCAGGATGGCCGAGGGATGCAGGCCGAGAGCGTCAACGGCAACGGCATGCAGGGTGTGTCGTACAGTTCAGGGGCCAGCGGGGTATTCGGCGTCAATACCGTCAACGGCTTCGGCGTGGCCGGTAACAGCCGAGGGCAAGCCGTGTTCGGCGAAAGCATCGGCGGGGACTACGGCGTACACGGCAAGAGCGCAGGCACTGCCGTGTTCGGCGAGAGCACCGGGGGCAACATAGGCGTACACGGCAAGAGCAGCGGCAAAGGAGTGTTCGGCGAGAGCACCGGGGCCAACGCTGTGCAGGGCACGTCAACCTCGTCCAGCAACAGTGGTGTGTACGGACTGAACACGAACCTAGGGTTCGGCATAGCCGGTCGCAGCAACGGCACGGGCATCTTCGCGGCGGTTTTCGGCGAAAACACCGGCAGCGGCAACGCCGGCTACTTTGCGGGCAACGTAGTTGTGTCAGGCACCTGCTGCGCGTCAGCCGAGGGAACCTTCAGGATAGACCACCCGCAAGACCCCGCCAACAAGTACCTGACCCAGGCAGCGGTAGCCGCCCCTGAGATGCTCAATGTGTACAGCGGCAACGTCACCACCGACGCCGGGGGCGCTGCCATCGTCACCCTGCCGGCTTACGTGGAGGCGCTCAACACCGATTTCCGCTATCAGCTTACGGTAGTAGGCCGGTTCGCCCAGGCGATTGTGCAGACCGAGGTCAAGGATAACCGGTTCACCATCGCCACCGACAAGCCGAACGTCAAAGTGTCGTGGCAGATAACAGGCGTGCGGCACGACCCGTATGCCGAGGCGCACCCTCTGGCAGTCGAGCAGACCAAGCCCACCAACGAGCAGGGCCTCTATCTGCACCCCGAACTGTACGGCCAACCCGACAGCAAACGTGTGGACAAGGCCCCGGAGAAGTAGTCTATAGGCACACAAGTCCGGGTCCAAACAAGCGCAGACACCGAAGTGGGGCAAACTGTGTCCCACTTTGGCGGCGTGCCCGCGCCATCCGCCCTCCGCAGGCGTATAATAGACAGCGAGGGCCGCGGCCCCGAACGTCGCCGCAGGAGGAAAGCACCGTGTCAACCGCAAGCATAAGCGAGAGCCGCACCACCCACAGCCGCATTCCGGGACCGCCTGCCACGCCGATGCTCGGTTGGCGGGGCAACATGCTGCCCCTGTTGCGCGAGCCGGTCGGCTATATGCTGTGGCTGCACCGCACATACGGCGACGTAGTGACGATGGCGCGGGGCAGCAACGATTTTGTGTTTGTGTTTTCGCCTGAGTACAACCACCAGCTGTTGAGCAACCAGTCTCTTTTCTACAACGGCGAGATAAACGCCCCCGGCTCGGTGGTCAAAATCCCGCCCGGCAGCGCGGCGCTGCGCCTCTTTTCGGGCATCACCACCATGAACGCGGATAAGCACACCCAGCAGCGTCGCTTGCTGATGCCGGCCTTCCACAAAAAGCGGATAGAGGCGCTGCGCGACCGGATGCTGACCCTCACCGAAGCCCATCGTGCGGGCTGGAAAGTGGGAGACAGCATAGACTTGCTGCGCGAGATGAAGTCTCTCACCCTGGCGGTGGCGGTGCAGACCATCCTGGGTCTCGACCCCGCGCGGGGGGGAGACCGGGTGCGCGCAACGATGGAGCGGTGGTTGCGGCTGGCCCTTTCTTTCGGGGTGGTGGCCCTACCGTTCAACCTGCCCGGGCTACCGTTCGGGCGCATGCTCAGGCTTGCCGAGAGCCTGGATGGGGAGATACACG
Organism: Chloroflexia bacterium; assembly: GCA_038231875.1. GTDB lineage: Bacteria > Chloroflexota > Chloroflexia > QHBQ01 > JADMIH01 > JADMIH01. The sequence continues at coordinate 3,514 of JBBSIX010000029.1, forward strand.
GCATGATCGCCCGGCGACGTGGGGACGACCTGCCGGAGGGCGACGGTAGCGACGCCCTTTCGATGCTGCTGGCCGCCCACGACGAAGACGGCACTCGCCTCACCGACGACGAACTGGTAGGGCAGACGACAGCCCTCTTTATAGCCGGCCACGAAACCACCGCGAGCGCCCTTACCTGGACCCTTTTCCTGCTGGCCCAGCACCCACAGGTGCTACAGGCCCTGCTGGACGAGTTGGACGGCACGCTGCACGGCGGTGCGCCCACAGTCGAGCAAGTGCAGCACAGTCTGCCCATACTGGACGCCGTTATCAAGGAGAGTATGCGCCTGCTGCCGCCCGGGTTGTGGTTCCTGCGGGTGGCTCAAGCCCCCGTGCGGCTCGGCCCCTACAGCATACCCCAGGGCACTCGCGTACTGTGGACCCCCACCGTCACCCACCGCCTGCCCAGGCTCTACCCGGAGCCTTCGGCCTTCAAACCTGAGCGCTGGCAGACGATAAACCCCTCGCCCTACGAGTACCTGCCGTTCGGAGCCGGCCCGCGCAGGTGCCTGGGAGCCGTCTTCGCCGTTATGGAGATGAAGCTGGTGCTGCCCGCCATCCTGCAACGCTTCCGCTTGAGCCTGCCCGACAACGTGCGTATAGACCTGGCAGGCTCGCCCCTCGCCACCCCCAAAGGCGGCATGCCTATGCACATCGGCTCTGTAGAGGAGCCTCTCACCAAAAGCAGGGTGCGAGGCAGTATCCGCAGGCTGGTGGACCTACAGTAAGCACACAGTAGGCCCGCCGGTCCTACCTGTGACCAGGACTTTAGTACTATACCTTCATCCAAACTGTTGACACGAGCCGCACTCTCGGCTATATCAAACATAGAGGGCTGCCGCGTGCCGAACCGGCGAGCGTTTTTTGCGGCTTAGATAACTCTCGTAACTCGTAACTCGCACAACTCCCAGTAGACCCCGATATAGTCTCTATACCTGGAGGTGACACTTTGGTGAAGCGCGTTTCCGCATGGGCCGGCCTGTTGTTTTTGCTCGCTTTGGTACCGGCGCTGGGGGCAGGGGCCGCCACAGACTCGCCCACAGGGGCGCGGATGCAGGCGCCTGCTCGGTGGACGGGCGGGGCGCGCTTTCTAACTCTCCCTTTTACGGACCCGCAGATCGTGGTTCAGCAAGGCTGGCTGTACAGTTGGGGTTCTCAGCATGGCGGCACGGACTATGTGCTGGGCGGGCGTGACACCGGCAAATGGCGTAGCTTCGACGTGGTAGCCGCCGCCGACGGTTGGGCTTGCGGCAACTGCACCTCGCGCCAGGGCAATGCCGTCTGGATCAAGCACCAGATCGGCGGCCAAACCTACTATACCTACTACGGCCACCTCGCCGCTATCGAGCCGAGCATCCCGATAGGCAACCAGAGGAACGTGGTGTGGGTGCAGCGCGGCCAAAAGCTGGGGGTGTCGGGCAGCACAGGGGCCGACTCGGTACACCTCCACTTCCAGGTGAACCTGCCATCCGGCCCGGTTGACCCATACGACCTCTGGTCCACCCGCGAACCGTACATGCCCGGCTGCGGGCAGTGCGCCCTGGGAACCAACACCCTCTGGTCCACCAATCCACCCGGTTTCGCCGACGGCACGTCCACAAGCCCCGCCGACGCCGAGCCGCCTGTCGGCATGGCTACGCCCACAACCCCGGCCCGGCCCACCGTGCCGCCTACCGCCACCGCCACCCCCAGCCCAACCCCTAAGCCGTGCGACCTGGCTTTTGAGCAGACAGTGGAGGGGACGTTATCGGATGGCAACCCCGATACGGGCTACTGCATAAAGGCGAAGGCGGGCGAATGGCTGTCCGTTCGTATGTTCACGGTCAACAACTCCACGCTCGACACCCTCCTGAAGCTGTACACGCCCGACGGCACGCTGCTCGCCACCGATGACGACGGGGCGCAGGTGGGCGGCAACTCGTTCCTGGTGAAGCAACTGCCCCAAAGCGGCACGTACCGGCTGACGGCCGGCCGCTACGGCGGCGAGGGAGCCTACAGGCTGCGCGCCGAGCAGGGGCCGAAAAGCGCCCTGGGCGACCTCAATCGCGACTGCAAGGTAGACGCCACCGACCTGCGCCTGATGATAGATGCCCTCGGCAGCCGGGACCCCAACGCCGACCTCAACCTGGACGGCGGGGTAGACACGCAGGACCACACCATCCTCACTCAGAGGCTGGGCAGAGGGTGTACTCCCTAGACCTGGGGCAGCAGCAGCGTGATGCGCGTATATTTGCCCGCCACGCTCTCGGTGGAGAGAGAGCCGCCCACCACCGCCATCATCGTGCTGTGCAGGGCCAGGCCCTGACCGCTGCCCCCGCCCCGTCCGGGCGCGCCTGAAGCCAGCCCCACGCCGTCGTCCTCGACCGTTATCTGAAGCCCGCGTTGTGCGCCTGCCTCGATGCAGAGGTGGAGAGGCCGAGCGGGGTCCCCGTTGCGACCGTAGCGGGCGGCGTTACGCACAGCCTCGCGCGCTGCGTAGAAAAGCACCTCAGCGGCCACCGGCGACACCTCCCGCGCCTTGCTCTCGGCCTCCGGCTCCACCCGCCAGCTAACCTCGTTGAACGCTGCGCCGAACTCCTCCTCCACCGCCTTGTGGAGCGCACCCAACAGCCCCAGGCGGGCCACCTGGGGAGCCGCGCCCGACGGCATATCGTGCAGCAGATCGGAGATGCGGTGGTGAGCATCGCCCAGCAGGGCGAGCGTGCTCTGCGCCCGATCATGGCCGTTGTGTACGGCAGGTTCCTGCTGGCCGCCCTCCGCACCCTCTTTGGGAGGGCTGCTCAAAGCTATCATGGCAGTGTGCAGCAGAGGCAGCACGTCGTCGTGCAGCACGCGGCGGGCCTGGCGGTCCAGCACCAGGCTCTCGGCGAGGCGGCGGCGCTGGAGCGACATCAGGCGGCGGGCCATCTCGGCGCCCGCCTGGGTGTCTACCAGCCGCTCGCCCGAAGCACGGGCTATCTCTATCTCCTCCTGCGTGTACAGACCGCCGTCTCGCTTCTCGCCCAGCAGCATCACCCCGATCAGGCCGCGCTCGCTCCACAGAGGCACGGCCCAGGTTGCGCCCCCGAAAAGGAGGGGATCGCACGCCACGCACATCGTCTGCGGCGAGATAAACTGTGGGGTGAGCGCGGCCAACGAGGGCAGCGCCGGCTCCTCCTCTGCGGCGGGTTGTGGGTACGCCAAAGGCGGCACGAGCGGCGAGAGCGGCCCCAGAGCCGCCAGGTATGCCACCTTCGCTCCCAGTACCTGCCCGCACAGCACGCTGAAGGGTTGCGCCGCGTCCACCTCTTGCGGGGCGGCGGTAGGTCCCAGCAAATCCTCGTACAGCCTGCCGCCTACCACGAACGGCCTGAGCAGGTCCATGTACCGCTCGCGCTCGGTGTAGGACCGCCAGGAGAACAGGGCGTAAAAGAGCGCCATGAGGGTTGTGGCTACCAGCAAGGCATAGATCGGGTGGACCGCGAGGGTAAGACTGTAGCCGACCAGCAAGCTGTACCCGCCTGCCAGGATGATGGCGCTGCGCCACTGCCTCAGCAGGCCCTTGCGGGGCAGCGTTTTGCCTGTGAATATCTCATAGGCTACGATGGCCTGCCCTACCAGCACGTTAGCCGCCGCGATCAACGAGGCGATAGCCAGATCGAACAGGGTGAGGATGTTCAGCAGCGAGGCGTCGGGGTTGAGACGCACGTTGGTCACAACCCAAAGCACAGCCCACGTCACCAGCAGGCTTACCAGCAAGAGCACCCCGGCGGTGGCGGCCAGCCAGGGGCGAGCGCGCCGTCGGGCGATGTCGCCCATGACCCTACCCGAAGGCTCAGGCCGCCGCAGGGCGTCGAGCGACAACAGTATGCACAGCACCATGTAGATGGGGAACAGCAGCAGGAGCAAGGGCACGCCCCCCACCGAGAAAGGGCCGGAGAGGTTGCCCTGGACCATCTGCCAGTAGGACGGCAGAGGATTGGCAAACAGGAGGAACCCGGTCAGGGCGAGCGCAACCAGCCCCACCCCGAAAACCCAGGGCCGCTGCCGGCGGCGCAGGGCGGAGCGGGGGTCGTCCCAGTATCCCGCGTACCAGAGCATGATGACGTACCAGGCGAACGGCAGGGCAAGCACCGGAACCCAGCCGGCGTGCCACCACAGGTTCATACCCCAACCGGCAAAGGTCAACCCCTGGCCCAGCATCGCCGAGTGGCTCACGAAGAAGGCCGCCCCACTGAGCAACCCGCCGCCCGCCACCCAGATGCCCCAGGTACGCCGTTCGGCGTTCAACAGCACCGTCAATCCCAGCCACAGTAAGAGCACCGTGTTGAAAAGCGACACCGACATAGCCGCCCATGCAAGCAAGGCAGAGCTGTTCAGGAGGTCAAGCAACACCGCTGCGCTCCCCGGTTCAGTGCCGCGCCCATCGCCTCCATCACCCCTGCCACGCCGTCCACTCGCCGCGCTCGTTCATCGCCAGGGGAGTGCCGTCCTCCTCCCAGGCGAGTAGGCGGCCGGCCCGCACGATGATGGAGGCGCGAGTGCGGGCCACCTTCTCGTCGGTGTTGGTGGAGTTGAGGCCCCAGGCGCAGTAAATCTGGCCGTTGGTGCGGCTGATGGTTCTTTTGTCGCGAAAGCCCATCCGCTCGGCTATTTGCTCGTTGGTAAGGCCCTGCGCCAGCATGCGGGCTACCGCCTGCTCGTTCGGCTCCAACAGCGACATCGGCGACTGCTCGTCCTTGTGCCGCACCTCCTGCACCCGCGACTCGATTTCCGGGTCTATAAAGCTGTGCCCGGACACGGCATCGCGCAGGAGGGGCAGGATCATACCGGGCAGCAGGTAGTTCGACTTGCGAACATAGGCGTAATGGCTCAGGATACCGGAGCGGCGGAAGTCGCGATAGTAGCTTTCGTCGTCCTGTATCGAGTAGAATACCACCGGCAAGCGAGGGAACTCGCGGCGCACGGCCACCGCCGCCTCGATGCCGTTCATCACCCCGGCAAGCTGCACGTCCATCAGAATGGCGTCGGGCTTGCGCTCGATACAAGAGGCGAGGGCCTCTTCGCCGCTCTCGCAACCGTGCGTCACATGTACGGCCCCAGTGCCGTTCAGCCCCTGGGTAAGGGCCGCCCGCAGCCTTTCGTTGTCCTCGACTATAAGTAGTTCCAAGCTCCCGCCTCCGCGCATACCAAGGTCGCCGGCATGCGGCTGGTATGCTTCGAGGGTACTGGAATGGCCGGCGGCTGTCAAGCACGCAGGTGCCGGGAAGTGTTCAGGGTTGGGGGAGATAGCGCAGGAACCAGTCGCCCGCTAGACGGGCCACCTCCTCCAACGTGCCGGGTTCCTCGAACAGATGGCTAGCCCCAGGCACGATAACAAGCTCCGCTTCAGCCCTCAACTGCCCAAGCGCCCCTTTGTTTAGTTCGATCACCACCGGGTCGTTGCCGCCCACGATCAGGAGTGTGGGGGCCTGCACGTTCGGCAGGCCAGCCCCGGCCAGGTCGGGCCTTCCGCCCCTGGAGACCACCGCGCCCACCACCTGGGGCCGCTGTGCAGCCGCAACCAGGGCAGCCCCTCCGCCTGTGCTCGCCCCGAAGTAGCCGACCCGCAACTCCTGCGTCTCCGGTTGTCCGTTGAGCCAGTCGGTGATCTTCACCAGTCGCCCGGCCAGCATCCCTATATCGAAACGCAGGTGCGCGGTCCGAGCATCTACCTGCTCTTCTTCGGGCGTCAACAAATCTACCAGCAGGGTGGCAAGGCCGGCCTCCTGGAGCACACCGGCCACATAGCGGTTGCGCGGGCTATGGCGGCTGCTGCCGCTGCCGTGCGCGAACAGCGCCACCCCCTTCGCGCGGGCAGGGACTGCCAAGTTGCCTTTCAACGCAGCCGCCCCCACCGGCACGCTCACAGACCTTTGTCCGGCGCTGCCGCTCTCATCGCCGGTTCCAGTTGTCATGGTGGCCCTCTCTTTCTACTCTGTTCGCACGGAGCCTCAACGTGGTCTCAACCCATCACCTGTCGGCTACTGATCCCCAGTTCCGATGGTTGCTCGGCTTGCCGGAGCAGGTCGCGCACCTCTTGGTCGGTGGTGGGTGAAAAGTCTTCGTACCACAGGCCCACTGCATAGAACGGCTCAGGGGTGGCGGCGCACACGGTACGGTCAACCTGGGGGCGAAAGGCTTCGCAAGTTATGGGCGAAGCCACCGGCACGGCTACCACGATGTGGGCCGGGTTGTGCAGGCGCACCGCCCGCACCGCAGCCAACATCGTCGAGCCGGTAGCCAGGCCGTCGTCCACCAGGATGAGAGTGCGCCCTTCAAGTCGGGGTGCAGAGCGACCGTCTCTGTAGGCCAACTCGCGGCGGGCAAGCTCTTGCCTCTCCTGCTCGGCCACCGCATCTATTGCCCCCTGGGGTATAGCCAGAGCCTGCACCACATCCTCGTTCAGCACCAACGTGCCGCCGGAGGCAATCGCTCCCATCGCAAGCTCCTCGTGGCCGGGCACGCCCAGCTTGCGTACCAGGAAAACGTCCAGGGGCGCTTGGAGCGCCGCGGCCACCTCGTAACCCACCGGCACGCCGCCCCTCGGCAGCGCCAGCACCAGCAGACCGGCACGGCCCACGTAGGCGGATAGTTGCCCGGCCAGCCGCCTTCCCGCGTCCAGTCTGTCTTTGTATAGTGGCGTCATGTGGGGTTCTCCTTGCGGCGCAGTCGGGGAACCAGGGGGCCGAGATGCCGGGCCTGCCCGTATCAAGTGTGAGTTCAGCAGACTCTGTGCCAGATACTTTGGCCCGTCTGTGAATGGAGAGTGGCGCACCGCCGGCGCGATGGGAAGCCGCCGGCGGCACTCCACTCTCCACTTCGAGGTACAAACCTGAAAAGGATGTGCAAAACCGGGTTGTACCTGTTTGCAGGCTGTGCTAGACTAATGGTGGTGGGATGCGAAAATTGTCTACAATAGCGGGAGCGGGTGTTTATGATAGCAAGCGCTAAACATTTCAAGTATGCAAAGGGCACAGTGGCGATGCTGAGATACCATGTTGTGTGGAGCACCAGGCGGCGCCGGGCAGTGCTGACGGGCGAGGTAGCGCGGCGGCTGGAAGAGGTGCTGCGCGATACGGCTCAGGCCCTTGACATAGATATTTTGCGGTTGAGCGTCGAGCCGGACCATGTTTACCTGCATATCGTGGCAACGCCGAACCTGGCCCCCACTCAGTTGGTGCATCGCCTCAAGAACGCCGGCGCCGCCCTGCGGGAGGAGTTTCCCGACCTCAAGAAGCTCCCCTCGATGTGGACCTCGGCCTGCCTGGTATCGAGCGCGTCGCATCTGCCGCCCGAAGATATACAGTTTTACATACAAACCCAGTCCAAGTCGGCGTAGGCCAAACCCCCACAGGGGCGAGGACGGCAAGCTCTCAGACCTTGAAGTTTACACCTGTTGGAGATTTATGCAAAGAGCCGAAACGTAAACTCTCGATAAGCTAAATGGGCGTTCGGAGAAATAAAAAACCCGGTTGTTGGCGCAACCAGGTTTCAAAATCTCTGAGTGCTAAAGCCCTCTTGGCGGAAGACGCTAGCGGCAATCTCTGTGCAAAATGATTGTAGCATAGCGCACCTCCGGCTGTCAAGTGGGTTGGAGGTGCATTTTTATGCCAATTTTTGGCGGCGACAACGGAAGAGGCAGGAGAGGACGGGGCAAGGCGAGCGCCGAGGCCGGTGTGCGCCCCTCCGCTACCGCTTCCGCTCTCCCGCGCACCTCCGTCCCCGGCGCAGCCGCCCCTGGCGCAGCGCACCGAGCCGCCACCAGCTTTGAGGCCCGCTTTGGCCGCACCATTCTGCGCCACGGCATCGCAGCGATACCAGCCGGCCTGTTTCATTTTCAGGGCCGGTTGGGTCTGGATGCCAAACACCTGTGGTTCGTCTGTTATGTCCTTTCCTGCAAATGGGATGCCGACCTGCCGTACCCCAGCCTCAACAAAATGGAGCGGCTCACCGGCGTGAACGTGCAGGCGCTATATCGCTACCAAAAGGCGCTGGTGGCCCAGGGCTACCTTAACGTTGTGAGGCGCACCACCCCTCTGGGCGGTGTGGACAGCAACGCCTACGACTTCTCTGCCCTGTTCGAACGGTTGGAGGGGATAATCACCGAGGAGGGGCCGCAGCCCAACTCTATCCAGGCCGCAAGCGCGCCCACCGAAGCCCCCAGCCTCGCCGAGATCGACTCCAGCTTCATCGCCCGCTACGGTCGCTCAATAGTGAGGTACGGAGTGGCCGCCGTGCCGCGTGCTCTGTTTACTCACCAAAAAGCTCTGGGGCTTACCCCTCAGCAGGTGTGGTTTGTCGGCTACATCCTCTCCTTTAAATGGCACACCGGCTTGCCCTACCCCAGCATCGAGCGGATGTCGTACAACACCGGCTACAGCCGCGCCTATTTGCACGAGATCAAGACGAGCCTGGTGGCGGCAGAATACTTGCGCCTTATCCACCGTACCAACGAGCAAGGCGGCCAGGACTCAAACGCCTACGACTTCAGCGGCCTGCTCGATGCCGTTCGAGAGCAACTTGAGCCGCAGGAGCCGGAGCCGCAAACCGAGCAATCAACGGCTGATGCCCCTCAAGCCTTGCCGGTGCAACCCGCCCGCCGAGGTCGCGCCGCCGCCCGCGCCAGGGCCTCTCACGCCCCCTTCACGGAAGAAAACGCGCCGGACGAGGCAGGTATCACCAGGCAGAACCCGCCAGGTATCATACAGCATACAGTGGTAGGTATTGCACAGTATACTGACCCCCATATCAAAGGGCAGATAGGGGGGGGTGTTACAGGGCAGATAGGGGCAGGTAGTAAGGAGCAGACGACCCACGTCCTCAGCACGAGACCTGGGGATGTGTCGCCCGGTAGACGGGGGAAGGTATCAAAGGATAGACACGAATCAGAAGCAGTAAAAGTAGAAAATAATAAAGATGATTCGAATCAAATCACCCTCAAGAATGAAAGCGAAACGGAACTCACAAAGCCGGTGTCCGAGGCTCCATTATCCTATTCGCCTTACATAGCAGCGGTGGTCACGGACTTCTCGGACGAGCTGGGCAACAGCTCCCATGTGGTGTCAAACGTCACCCAGGCGCTGCGTATTTACATGAAGTCGGGATTGGATGAGGAGGAGTTCTCGACCTTGCTGTTCGAGGCGCGGAGGCTGGTGAGGTTGCACCAGGGCAAGCAGGGACTGGGAACCATCAACAACAAGATGGCCTATTTCTTCAGCATCTTGCGCGGCCTCTGCACAGGCAAGTAAGCCAGGCTGCCGCTTCGGCAGTAGTGTACCAAGTAGGGATGTGTCATTCCTCACTGCGTTCGGAATCACTATCCCAAGTACCATGCCGGCGCACTGATGCCTCACGCAGTGAGGCATACAAGGGAGAAGCATGTCTATTCTTCCGTAGAGAAGGGCATCGGCCCTGGGCGAGTGGAGGTAGCGCTTGGCCGGTTCCGGGCGCGGGATTACGGACTTCGATGCTATGACGTAATCCCACGCCCCGTTTCTTTACGGCTTTAGGTACTGCTTGAAAAAGTCGGTTATGGCGTTGTAGCAACGCACGCGGTTGTCGTACTTGATCACATCGTGCCCCTCGTCCTCGAAGACGAGATAGTCAACCTGCTTGCCGCCGGCCCTCAAGCTGTCCACGACCAGGCGCGACTTGGCCTCCACCACGCGGGGGTCATTGGCACCCTGGATAACCAGCATCGGTGCGCGCAGGTCCTGCATGTAGGTCTTGGGCGAGCGCTCGATCAGCATATCGCGGTCCCGTTCGGGGTGGCCCACAGCCTCGTAGAAGTAGGGCTTCCAGGTTTCGGGGATACGCTCCAGGAAAGACGATATCAGGTCGTAGGGGCCGAACATGTCCACCGCCGCCGACCACAGTTCGGGGTGACGCATCGCCAGGGTGAGCGTCATGTAACCGCCGTAGGAGCGGCCCACCACCCCGGCGCGAGATACATCCAGCCGCCCGTCCTTCGGCAGCGCCTCGGTCATAGCATACACATGGTCCAGGCGGTCGTTGCCGCCCCAGTCGCGGTCCACCTTCTTGGTATAGCTCAGGCCGTAACCTGTTGAGCCGCGCACGTTGGGCACAAACACGGCAAAACCGTTGAGGGTGAGGAACTGGATCAGAGGCATCGAGAACCAGGCGAAGTTGGGCCGCTCTTGCCCCTGCGGGCCGCCGTGTATATAGTAGACCAGTGGGCGCGCCCCCGTGAAGCCCAACTCAGCCGAGGGCATGTAGAGGCGAGCCGAGATGCGCTGCCCGTCATAGCTGACGAAAGATGCGTCCTCCCCCAGGGACAACTGAGAGGAGGCGGTGCCAAGTATGCGCTCGTGGGTGTGGGCCACGATATGCCGGTCTTTGCCCTCCACCGTGTAGATTTGGGTGGGTGAGGCGGCGGTGGAGAACTCCACCACGAAGCGGTCGCTCCCCCTATCGTAGAATATACCCTCGCTCACCCCGCCCGACAAAGCCCCTTTGCCGCAGATGATGTTGTCGGCCTTGAACCGGCGCCCCTCTTCATCGAAGCTCCCCTCGTAAGCCCACGACACGCCGTCTATGTTGTACTGAAGCAGATAGCGGTCGCCCAGCAGGTGCTCCACGCCGGACAGTTCGCCCACGCCTTTATGTTGAGTGCCCGTAACCTGCACCGGCATGATTTCACCCGGCTTGTCGAGGTCGAGATAGCCGAGGCCGTAGGTGTCCTCGAACAGGGAGGTGGTGAGGAGCAAACCTTGTTCGCTAGGCGAAAACTCCACCGAGCCGATGCCGCTAAGTGGAACCTCCTCTCCTTCAGCCCGTTGTTCGAGAGGTGTGCCGTAGATAAGCTGCGGTTCGCCCTCACCCTCGCGCCAGAGGTAGAGGGCATTGTCGCCCACCGTATAGCCCTCCGCAATCGCCACCCGCTTCTCGCTATCGTCGGCATCTGCCGGCCAGCCTCCCCACTTGCTTTCATGTATTTGCCGAAGCTCCCCTGTGCTGAGGTCGCCTATGTAAGTGCGGTTCACCGGCTCCGAAAGAGAGGCCGCCATCATGTAGAGCTTGTGGCTACCATCGGGGCCGGGCATGCTGAACACCCGCACATCGGTGAGCTGCGGGAAGGCCGGTTCGGGAAAGCCCCCGGTGATCGGGATGAGCATCGGCAGGTACTTCTCGTCGCCGTTGTTGTCTATCGTCACCATTATCTTGCCCAACTGCGGGTAGACGTAGAAAGATAGCGCGCCCAGCAGTTCGGGGTTTTGCAGGGCGATGTCGGGAGGTAGCAGCGGTTCGGGCACGCTGCCGCCGTGGTCCATCACATATAGGCTGAAGCGCCCGCTTATGTTGCTGATAAAGTAGATGCGGTCGTTCCAAAGCTGCGGCGCGAGGAAAAGGCGGGCCGACAGCAGGGCTTCAATTCTGGGCGTTTTACTCACGATGTGTTGTGCTCCTCAAGTAGGTTGGTATGTGCCTCTAGTATAGTGCTCAGGACAAGAGGGAACAAGGGTCCGGGGGAGTAGTACTCCCCCTCGCACGTGGTGTGGAAGCTCTCTACCGGCTGTTGTTTCTGTTTCTACCACCCTGATGCCCGCCCTCGTTACGAGCTTCACCCTGCATCTGCCCCTCATCCTGGGGTTGGTCATGCGCGTTAACATCGTCGTTGTCGCCGCCTCGGCTGAACTCGTGCTGTTGGCCCGCGCTGTCTGAGGAAGACGAGTCGGCCCACCTATCGCTGTGCCCGCCTGCCTTTGCGGTTTCATCGGCCTGGAAGTGTTGTCGGCCCTTAGACTGGTTATAGTTGCGGTTCTCGTCCTCTGTATGCTCTTCTTCCGTATAGTGCCTACCGTGGGCGGTTCCTTCGTTCTTGGGCATTTGTTCGTCCTCCTCTTTGATGTCGTACAGGCGTGTGTACACACTTCTACCGCACCGCCGGGGGAGCCGCGTAACTTTACGTAAGTAGGGGAAGCGGGGCGCCGGTAGAGCTTGATAAGGACTCAAGATAGCAAGTGCCGTTCCAGCCGCGAGGCGTAGGCGACCCTAACCCGGCTGCCTCTCCAGCGAGGCGCGGTCCCAGTTTGCCGGGTCAGCTCCGGCCCGGTAGGCGCTCTGAAAGAAGTCGAAGAACACTCTCTTTGCGGGTCAGGGGAAGCGCGTCAATAACGCAAAGCAGTCTGCTTGTGCTCGTTCACAGCAAGCGCAATGACCTGCTCCATCGGCATAGATCGGCCTTGCTCCCATGCCGCCTGCCACCCCGCATCGCTAATTTGAGACCTCGCCGCAGCCAGATTATGGTTGTAGTCGGCGAGATTCTCCGGTTCTCTACGAGCGTTAATAGCGTCACGCTGGGCTTGCGCCGCCCCGAATATCCAGGCTGCCGCCTCGGCGCTAGCCTCTGTGGGTTGGGCGTGATATACCACGCCCGCCAGACACTCCAGGCACCCGGCGATATTTGCTCTATCGTTCAGCGTCTGAAATATCTTCAGGCTGTCCGTATGATAACTCCTGGCCTGGTCGTAGTTGCCCAACCTGGTCGCCAGCAGTCCCAGGTCATTGAGGGCGTACCCAACGTCCGACTCATTCCCAAGCTCTCGTCGCAGCGCCAGGCTCTTTTGGCCCAGAGTTTGGGCGCGCTCGTAGTCTCCCTCATGGCGGGCAAGGATACCCAGGTTGGTGTATGAGACGGCAAGCCCCGGCTTGTCTCCCAACTCTCGCCGCAGCGCAAGGCTTTCCTCATAGCACCGCTTCGCCCGCTTGAAGTCGCCCATGTCGTGTACTGCCGTCCCCAGGTTGTTGAGGATACCGGCTATGCCGCGCTTGTTGCCCAGTTGTCGCCACAACGTGAGGCTCTCCTCCAGCAGTGTGGCTGCCGATGTGCCGTCTCCCTCATGCCGCGCCATGACACCCAGGATGTTGAGCGAGGCGGCGATACCCGGCCTGTCCCCCACTTCGCGACGCAGAGCCAGCCCCTCCAACAGCAGTACTGTGGCCTGTTCGTAGTTGCGCTCGCGTGCCGCCAGGTCTCCCAGATCGGTAACGACCCTACCGATACCCTCTTTATCGCCAAGATACCGATACAGCGCCAGGCTCTGTTCATAGTAAGATGCAGCCTGTTCAAGGTCGCCTTGTTGTCGAGCCAGCACCCCAGCCTCGCGGAGTACCCTTGCCGGCAAAGGAGCCGGCATAGGCTGACGGCCTTGCGGCCCACCTTGGCCCATCTTCAGCACTGAAAGGAGCCACTGGCGACCCTCGCCGGCACGCCCGCGCAGGTGCCAGAAACATGCTAGAGACACGGCCAGCCGCCCCGCTATCTCTGCCTTCTCATGAGTTATGGCCCACCCCAACGCTGCACGGATATTGTCGTACTCCGACTCCAGCCTATCAAGCCAGTCTACTTGATTTGGCCCCAACATTTCCGGTTTCGCCTGCTCGGTCAAGCTCAGAAAGTAGCGTGCGTGCCTCTCACGTACTGTTTCAGCTTCGTCGTCTTCCGCTTGTGCCAGCATCTCCACACCATATTCGCGTAGCGTCTCAAGCATACGAAAGCAGGACTCGCCTTCGGCAGTATTTTCCTGGTGCAACAAGCTTTTGTCCAACAGCACCATTATGCCGTCCAACACCTCTATTCCCAGCGTCCCATCGGGGTTACACACTGCCTCCACAGCGCTGAGAGTGCCGCCTGTAACGAAGACCGACATCCGCCGAAACAAAGCCATTTCGGGTGGAGTAAGTAAGTTGTAGCTCCAGTCAATGGCGTTTCTCAGCGTTTGGTGACGAGGAGAGACATTTTGCGGCCCGCCCACCAACAGAGCCAGCCTATTCTCCAGTCTCGATATGAGAGCTTGTGGAGGCAGGACTTTGGCGCGAGCAGCAGCCAACTCGATAGCCAGGGGCAGCCCGTCCAGCCGGCGGCATATCTCAACTATCGCCAGGATGTCCTGGTCGGTCAAAGCAAGGTTGGACCCAGTTGCCACTGCGCGCTCTGTGAA
>JBBSIX010000030.1:0-17478 GCA_038231875.1 Chloroflexia bacterium
ATGGCAAGATATACAGGACCAGTTTGTAAGTTGTGCCGCCGCGAAGGGATGAAACTCTTCCTGAAGGGCGAGAAATGTTTCACGAAATGTACATTAGAGCGCCGGCCCCAGCCGCCGGGACCGCACGCCCAACGTCGTGGCCGCAAGGTATCCGACTATGGGTTGCAGTTGCGCGAAAAGCAGAAGGCTCGCCGCCTCTACGGTGTGTTGGAGCACCAGTTCCGCCGCCACTTTGCCGCCGCCGAGCGTCGCCCCGGTTTGACGGGCGAAAATCTACTTCAGGTGCTTGAGATGCGTCTGGACAACGTGATTTATAGAATGGGCCTGGCCGATTCGCGCTCGCAGGCACGCCAGCTTGTGCGTCACGGCCACCTCGATGTGAACGGCCACAAGGTGGACATTCCTTCCTATGCCTGCAAGCCGGGCGACGAGATTCGCGTGCGCGAAAGCTCCAAGGGCAACGAGTACTTCCAGGCTTTGCAGCCTCAACTTGCCCGCAAGCAGATCGCACCCTGGATGGAACTGAACAACAACACGATGGTGGGCCGCGTGATGCGTATTCCCGGTCGTGAAGAACTTGGCCTCGACATCAACGAGCAGCTAATAGTAGAGTTTTACAGCCGGTAAGGGACATGTGTAGGGCGTAAAGGGTTAGGTGTAGATTACATCTAGCGCATGGCCTAGCGCCTGTTTAAAAGGAGAGAAAATTGAGCAACGGACCAATGGACGTGCTGCCGAATGTAGTAGCAGTAGCCACTGCCCCCAACTATGGCCGGTTCGCAATCGGGCCTGTGGCGGCTGGGCTAGGCACGTCGCTCGGTAACGCTTTGCGCCGGATTTTGCTCTCGTCGCTGCCCGGCACCGCTGTTACCAGCGTTCGTATACAGAATGTTTATCATGAGTTTTCATGCATACCTTTTGTGCAGGAAGACGTTACTGAGATCGTGCTTAACGTCAAGAAGCTGCGTTTACGTTCCTATAGCGACCGAGACGTGCGCTTGCAGTTGAGCAAGCAAGGTTTTGGTGTGGTGCGCGCAGGCGATATAGAACTGCCCGCCAATGTCGAACTGGTGAACCCCGAACAGGTGATCGCTACGTTGGACAGCGAGGAAGCCAACCTGGAGATGGAGCTTACCGTAAAGCGTGGCAGGGGCTACGAGTCGTTCGAAGCTCGAGAGGGGCTGGCAATCGGTATGATCCCGGTGGATGCTATTTACTCGCCCATCCCAAAGGTAAACTATGTGGTGACGCCCGCCGATTTCGACGTGCTGTCCGCTGTGGCCGAGGACAGCGAAGAGGTGTCGCATCTGCAATCCTCGGATGTGGAAGGCAAGGACCAGGTGGTTGTGGAGATATGGACCGACGGCACGATAGACGCCGGCGAGGCGCTTTCCCTGGCGGCCCAGTATCTCGCCCAACATTCGTCGCTGATCGCCGGCTTCAATCGCACCCCGGCTGCCCTACCTGCTCGTGAAACACAGTATGTGGCTATACCCTCGCAGTTGAACGATATGGCGATAGAGGACCTCAGCCTCTCGATGCGTACCTTCAACTGCCTCAAGCGGAGCGGCATCACCCGTTTGGGCCAGGTGCTGCGGATGGACAAGAAGGACCTACTCAGCCTACGCAACTTCGGCGACAAGTCTTTCGATGAACTGTACCAGACCCTGGAGTCTCGCGAACTGCTGCTCGACGGCACACCTCTGGCCTTGACCTCCAAAGACCCAGCGGAGGCAGGTGAGAGCGTAAGCGATGACGGGTCGGAAGATGAGGAGCAGGACCTCGATGATGTGGAGGTCGGCTACCCGGACGAATTGGAGCCGGAAACGGACGAAACTGCTTTTATGGAGCAGCCGATCCAGGGGGCTGGCGAACTCGGCGCTGAGATGCAAGTGGTAGATGCCGCCGGCATGGGCGAAGGCAGCATAAAGGAAGCCGCCGGTATATTCGTGGATGGCGTGCCCGCTGCCGGGCCGCTTGACCTGACGGCGGACCCCTCGACGATAAGCAGCGGTGCTACCGTCCGGCCTTTGGAGCAGGTAGATGCCGAAGTTGAGACAATAAAGCCGAAAGTCTCAAGCAAAAAGAAGTCTTGACAGCTAGGAGAGAACGATGCGACATAGGATAAAGGGACGTGGCCTGCACCGCTCAAGCGGAGAGAGGCGCGCCTTGTTCAGGAATCAGCTTGCCAGCCTGATGCTGCACGAAAGCATCCGCACTACCGAGGCAAAGGCCCGTGAGCTACAGCCGATGGCTGAGAAGCTGGTGGCGTTGAGCCGTGTGGACAACGAGCACAACAGGGCGTTGGCCCATTCGATGATGCCCAACTCGCTCATGGTGCGTAAGCTCTTTGAGGAGGTTGGCCCGCGCAATGTGGACCGTCACGGAGGCTACACCCGGCTGTACAAGCTAGGTCGCCGTCCCGGTGACGCTACCCTAGTTTGCCAACTCGAACTGGTGGAAAGCTAGTCGCGAGGGGATGCCGGCGGACGGCACGCACGGAAGTGAGTTCCCAACGCCCCGGCTTCTAATTCGTAGAGTTGTACCTTAAGTTACGAATACAGTACGACGGCACGGACTTTTCAGGCTCGCAGCTACAGGCCGAGGGCAGGGGGAGGACGGTGCAAGGGGCGCTTGAAGGGGCGCTCGCGCAGCTGGCGGGGGAGCCTGTGAGGGCGAACCTGGCAGGGCGAACCGATGCGGGGGTGCATGCATGGGGGCAAACGGCCTCGCTGTTGTTCCCCACCAGGCCCGGCCTCGATACTCCCGGCGCGGTCAAGAGGGCGCTCAACGGCAGTTTGCCCGGCGATGTGGCGGTGGCGGCAGCCGAGGAGGTGGACAAAGAGTTCCATGCCCGCTTCTCGGCCAGGCAACGCGCCTATCGCTACCTGCTCTTGAATTCGCCGGAGCCTATGCCTTTGCTCAGGCGTTACAGCCTGCATGTGCGGCGCCCTCTTGAGAGCGAGGCGATGAGGGAGGCGGCCGGCCTCCTGGTGGGTACGCACGACCTGGCGGCTTTTGCGGGGCAGGGAATGGGAGTGCCCTTAGAGGGGGAGCGCGGCAAAGAGGCCGAAAAGCCCGGTACAGTGCGAACCGTTTATCTGGCGAGGCTGCGGCTCCTTCCTACAGACGCCAATTTTTGGCAGTGGGATGCTCCGGAAGCGCATCATGGGGAGATGGGAGAGGGAAAGGCCGGCCCCAGGCTCCTGGTCCTGGACTTTGTAGCCAATGCCTTTCTGCCCCAGATGATCCGCACTATCGTGGGCACACTATTGGAAGTGGGACACGGCAAGCGTACTGTAGAAGAGATGAGGACCATATTAGAAGGTAGAGACCGGCGGCAAGCCGGACCTACCGCCAGGCCACACGGCTTGTGTCTGCTGTGGGTAAGCTACTGAACTTAGTGGGGAGACGAAATGAGCACAAAAAGTTATACGCCAACTGCGTCTGAGGCCGATGCCGGGAGGGAGTGGTACCTGGTTGACGCTTCGGGGTTGACCCTGGGCCGCCTGGCGACGCTGGTGGCACAGTACATACGCGGCAAGAACAAGCCGACTTATAGCCCGCACATGGACGTGGGTGACTTTGTTGTTGTGATCAACTGCGACAAGGTGAAAGTAACCGGCAAGAAGGAAACCCAGAAGATGTACTACAGCCACTCAGGCTACATGGGCAACCTCAAGGCCGTACCGTTCAACGAAATGATGGTGAAGCACCCCACCTTTGCAGTGCAGGCAGCGGTGCGAGGCATGCTTCCCCGCAACAGCCTGGGCAACAAGATGCTGGGCAAGCTCAAGCTGTACGCCGGCGAAAAGCACCCCCATGCCGCCCAGAAGCCAAAGATGCTGCGCGTCAACACCGAAACCGAAACGCTTGAGCACGTAGTGAACTCGTAACCGCCAACCGCGGATTGCCTAGTGGAGAAGATAGGGAGAGATATGGATACACCGAAAACAACCGAAACGCCCGCCTACTACTACGGTACGGGCCGCCGCAAGAGCGCGGTGGCTCGCGTGCGGCTCTATCCCGGCAACGGGCAGATAATAATCAACAGCAAGTCGCCGGAAGACTACTTTGGGGCGCGCACCCTGTACCAACAGATGGTTCAGTCGCCGCTTGAGCTTACCGACAGCGCGGGCAAGTACAACGTGACGGTGAAGGTGCTGGGCGGCGGGATTACCGGACAGGCCGGCGCAGTTCGCCACGGCATGGCACGCGCGCTTGTGCAGGCCGACGCCGGCCTCCGCTCTGTGCTGAAGAAGGCCGGGCTGTTGGCCCGCGACCCTCGCCAGAAGGAGCGCAAAAAGCCGGGCCTCAAGCGCGCTCGCAAGGCTCCTCAGTATACAAAGCGTTAGTATGGCCCACCGGGGGCCAGGCTACGGCGCGAGCATGCGCCGGCTGAGTGCGTAGTCAGGTTTAGTCTAAGCAAAAAGGGCCGCGACCTCGCGAAAGCAGGGTTGCGGCCCTTTGCCTACTGACGCTTGCATTGAACCTTTGCCTTGACAGGCGGGTGTTAATACATATAATCAACTTACCCGACACGGGTTTGCCCATCCCACCACAAGGAGGTGATACGCTGCGTAAAACTCTATTTTGAAAGCCTTAATTCCCGGCGACCAGTCGCCACCCGGAACTAAGGATTCAAAATTAAGCACTACACTGGACCTACACAGGAGGAAAGACAATGTTCTCTAACAAGAAATTAGTTGCAACAGCCCTATTTGTGCTGGCGATGCCTTTGATGGCGGCTTGCGGCGGCACTGCTGCACCCACCGCCACATCAATCGCCCCCACTGCTGCACCCACCGCCACCACTGAGGCGATGGCGAAGCCCACAGACACTACCACTGCCATGATTGAGCCTACCAACACCACTTCAGGTGGTGGAGTTGTCACCGGCTCGGATGTGTTTTCCTGGCGCGCTTATGCAGAGCCTGAGACGATGGATCCGGCTTTGATGCAGGAAAACCTCTCGATTGATATTGGGCAGAACGTATACGATGCGCTGACCCAGTTCGACCCCACGACCCAGAAGATCGAAGGCGCGCTCGCCGAGTCGTGGGACGTTAGCCCCGATGCCTCGGTTTATACCTTCCACCTTCGCAAAGGCGTCACCTTCTCTAACGGCGACCCCGTTACTTCAGCCGACGTCGTTTATTCGTACAACCGCGTGGCTACTACCCCCGACGCTCCCTATGAGTTCGTAATGCGCGACATCAAGGGCTTCTCGGAAGTGCGCGACTCTGTTACCTCAACCGATACCACCAAGACCAAAGTGACGACGGTATCGGGCATCGAAGCCCCCGACGCCAACACGGTGAAGATCACCCTCGTCAACCCCAGCGCCTACTTTATCTCCGAGACCACAGTGTGGACCTATTACGTGGTTAACAAGAACCAGGTAGAAAAGGGCGGCGACTGGTGGATCGGCCCCGGCGCGGGCACCGGCGCTTACACACTCGCAGAGTGGAAGCACAACGAGTCGATGTCGCTCAAGCCAAGCACCTACTATTGGGGCATGCCTAAGCCCACAGTCACCGTCAGCATCAACATCCTCAAGGACTCGGATACCGCTTTGCTCCAGTTTGAAAAGGGCACACTGGACGCACTCGACGGCCCCGACCCCAACTCGTTGGAGCGCCTGCAAAAAGACGCGACCTTGAGCAAACTGCTGCACAAGGTGGGCCAGGCCCGCACCGTATGGATCGGCCTGAATGTGATGAAGGCCCCGTTCGGCCCTCTGGACGACCCGACGGCCACCAAGCTACGCCAGGCGTTCGCTATGTCTATTGACCGCCAGCAGTTGGTGGACCTGGCCCTGTCCGGCTCCGGCCAACCGCTGACCACGCTTCTGCCCGAAGGCGAGCCTGGCTACGCCGCGTTCGAGGCGTACAAGTATGACGCCGCAGCCGCCAAGCAGTTGCTCGCCGATGCCGGCCACCCCAACTGCCAGGGCCTTGACCTGACCTACACCTATCGCCAGCGCGACGCTGAGAAGCGTGTGGCCGAGCAGTTGCAGGCTCAGTGGAAAGAGAACCTGGGCTGCGATGTTAAGATCGCAGGCGTCGAGTGGAAGAACATGCTGGCCGCACGCCAGGCGCACCAGTATGACATGTTCTATGGCTCCTGGGGCCATGACTACCCGGACCCGCAGAACTGGCTCTTCCCCCTGTTCCACTCCAGCCAAATCCAGGGCGTGGGCACAGGCTCCGGCAACGACCCCGGCTACAGCAACCCTGAGTTCGACAAGTTGGTCGATCAGGCCAACAAATTGGCCGACCCGGCGAAGGTTGACGAGAGGATGAAGCTCTACCAGCAGGCCGAGCAGATGCTTCTCAAGGACGCGCCGATTGTTCCGTTGTACCAGACCACCCGCTACTGGCTCGTCCAGGACAAGTGGGCCGGCTACGATACCAACAACAGCTTTGTCTTCCCGTTCAAGTATGTGAGCAAGGCTAAGTAAAGCTGTACCGGCTCGCATAAACCTGTCGTATCACGCTGTGGGGCGAAAGCTCAGGCGTGATACGACCCTCTAGAAATGCTACACAGGGGGCGGACCACAACGTGGGATGTCCCCTGTTCTGGAGTTTACAGATGGCCGCTTATATAATCCGTCGCGCCCTGGCGATGATCCCTGCCTTGCTGGGCATCGCGCTGATTACTTTCGTTCTCATGCACTCCACCAAAGGCGGGCCGTTCACTACAGAGCACTCCGACCCATCTATTACCGCTGCCCTTGAGAAGGCCTACCACCTGAACGAACCCCTTTGGCCGACCTTCTATGGCTCCGGGGCCGCCGTGTGGCAGTGGGGCGTTGGGGGGCTGGGGCTGCTGTTTCTCGTGGGCGGCGCGCTTATGCTGCGATTCTGGCGGCACGATCCGCGCGCGGCTATAGCTGCCGAGCTTTCTACCGAGCGGGCAGCCTCTCCCTTCGACATTCTGAGGGGCGGGCAACTCGCCCAGGTTATGATTATAGTCGGCGGCTTGCTTGCATTCTGGTGGCTTGTGATGTTCCTGCAAGGCCCTGCCACCAAGTTGGGGGGCAGTGGATTCACCGGGGGACAGTTCTTGCGATTTCTGTGGAACCTTCTGCACTTCGACCTGGGGCCGTCTTTTAGCCAGAAGGGGCGCAACGTCACCGACATTATAATACCGGCGGCGGGTAACTCGTTCCTGGTAGGCGGCAGCGCCTTCCTGCTGCTGGTAGTGCTTGCGGTGCCTCTTGGGGTAATCGCCGCCCTCCGGCAAAACAGTTGGGTTGACTACGCCGCTACCGCTTTTTCCCTGCTGGGCTATTCGATACCCAACTTTGTGCTGGGTCTGCTGTTGGCCCTCTTTGTGGGCCTGAAGCTGGGTTGGCTGCCGATTGCCGGGTGGGACGGGCCGGAGTACCTGATACTGCCTGCTTTCGTGCTGGCCGTCAGGCCGATGGCGGTGCTTACTCGCCTCACACGAGCCAGCATGCTTGAGGTGCTCAATCAAGATTACATACGCACCGCCTGGGCAAAGGGGCTGGGGGCGCGCCTTGTGATCACGCGGCACGCCCTTCGCAACGCCCTGCTGCCTGTGGTCACTGTGATGGGCGACCAACTGGGCGACCTGGTGACAGGCAGCCTGGTTATCGAGACCCTGTTCGCTGTGCCGGGCATCGGTTTCTTCTTTGTAGACAGTGTGAATCAGCGTGACTATGGGATGATCATGGGCACTACCATCTTTTACGCCACGCTCGTCCTCGCTATAAACTTGATAGTTGACCTATTGTACGGTGTGATAGACCCCCGGGTGCGCCTGGGCGCGGCAGCTAGGAGCTAAAGCCATGGCAGTTGTAGGAGCCTCGGATAGAGATACCCCTTTTGATTACGGCATGGTGCCCAAGGCGCGCAGCCTGTGGGTAGACGCCTGGTACCGGCTGCGGCGCAATAAACTGGCTGTGGCAGGCGTGGTGGCGTTGCTGCTGCTGACTTTAGTGGCGGTGTTCGCCGAAGTGATAACCCCCTACAGGTACGACGAAACGGTGTCCACCACCGCCGTGATAGACGGCAAAGAGGTGCGCCGCTTCATCAAGAACGACCCGCCTTCACCCCAACACTGGTTCGGCACGGACGCGCTCTCTCGCGACGAGTTCAGCCGGGTGGTGTTCG
Organism: Chloroflexia bacterium; assembly: GCA_038231875.1. Lineage (GTDB taxonomy): Bacteria > Chloroflexota > Chloroflexia > QHBQ01 > JADMIH01 > JADMIH01. Next base: position 8,142 of record JBBSIX010000030.1, read on the forward strand.
GGGCGCGGGTTTCGCTCTCGGTCGGGTTGGTCAGCCAGTTGATTATTCTGGCTGTGGGCATCCCGGTCGGCTTGATCGCGGGCTACTACGGTGGGCGGATTGACATGGTGCTGATGCGTATCACCGACATTATGTACGCTTTCCCCACTATCCTGTTCGCCATCGTCATTCTGGCGGCCATTGGGCAGAACCTGGTCAACATATATATCGCTATCGGCTTTACCTTCTGGCCGCCGATGGCCCGCCTGGTTCGTAGCCAGGTGCTTTCGCTGCGCGAGAAAGATTACGTCGAGGCGGCGCGCTCCATCGGCGTACCTTCCGGGCGGATCATGTTCCAGCAGATACTTCCCAATGCGCTGGGGCCGATTATAGTGGCTGTGACCTTCGGCATCCCGTTCGCCATCCTTGTAGAGGCGTTCCTCAGCTTTATCGGCATCGGCACTCCCCCGCCCGTTCCAAGCTGGGGCGGCATGATAGCGGATGCCAAGCCGCAGTTGCGCTCGGAGTATTGGCTGGTGCTTTTCCCCAGCCTTGCCCTAGCGATCACCCTCTTTGCGTTCAACTTCTTCGGCGACGGCCTGCGTGATGCCCTCGACCCAAGAAGCAGAAAGTAACCGGCCGTAAAGAGTTTAGAGAGTGGATACTAGAGAGGCGGAGCGACATGGCTGAAATGTTGCGGGTAAACAACCTTAGAACGCATTTCTTCACACCGGACGGCGTGGTGAAAGCGGTGGAAGGCGTCTCCTTCAAGTTGGACGAAGGGGAGACCCTGGGCATCGTGGGCGAGTCTGGGTCGGGCAAGAGCGTGACGGCGCTGTCCATCATGGGCCTTGTGCCCTCGCCTCCCGGCAAGATAGTTGACGGTGAGGTGATTTACAAGGGCGACGACCTGCTCAAGTACAGCGCGGACGAGATACGCCATGTGCGGGGTAAAGAGATCGCTATGATCTTCCAGGACCCGATGACCTCGCTCAACCCGGTACTCAAGGTAAGCCGCCAGATAGGGGAGGCGTTGCAGTTGCACCTGGGGATGACCTCCAGGCAGGCGAGGGCGCGCACAGTAGAACTGCTCAAGCTGGTGGGCATACCTTCCGCCGCCGAACGGTTGGACAACTATCCTCACCAATTTTCCGGGGGCATGCGCCAGAGGGTGATGATCGCGATGGCCCTCTCCTGCAATCCCCAGCTGCTGATCGCCGACGAACCGACCACCGCCCTCGATGTGACCATCCAGGCGCAGATACTCGACCTGATCCGGCGGCTCAAGCAGGAGTTCAACACGGCGGTTATCTTTATCACGCACGACCTGGGCGTGGTGGCGGGCCTGTGCGACCGAGTGGTGGTGATGTACGCCGGGCAGATCATGGAGCAGGCCGACACGCTTGCCATGTATAAAGACCCGCGCCACCCATACACTCTGGGCCTGCTGCGGTCTGTGCCCCGGCTGGACGAGGCGCGCAAGGAGCGGTTGGAGCCGATACCCGGTCTGCCCCCCGACCTGATGAACATGCCCCCAGGCTGCCCCTTCTTCGCCCGATGCACCTTCCGCGAGCCGAGAAATGAGTTCGAGCGGCCGCCCTTGCGCGAGGTGGAGCCTGGACACTATCTGGCCTGCTGGGAGGACATCCGAGTAGCCAAACAGCACGAGATCGAGGACGAAACCGCCATCAAGGTAGGCTCCTAATGCAAACTACAGGCAAAGCCAACGTCGGTGCGGACTCCCGCCGGGATGCGGCGGGCGAGGCGTTGGGTGCGGCCACCATGCAGGCAGTGGGGGTGCAGGGGCCGGAAGATGTGCTGCTGAACATCGAAGGCCTGAAGATGCACTTCCCCATCATGCGGGGTGCGCTGTTCCAGCGTCAGGTGGGTGCGGTGCGGGCGGTGGACGGGCTGGACTTTTTCATCAAGCGCGGCGAGACGCTTGGCCTGGTGGGAGAGTCGGGTTGCGGCAAGAGCACCGCCGGGCGCACTATTTTGCAGCTGTACGAGCCTACGGGGGGCAAGGTCTTTTTCAAGGGGCAAAACATCGTGGGCGTGGACAAGGGGGAACTGCGCCGCCTACGCCGCGAGATGCAGATGATCTTCCAGGACCCTTACGCCTCGCTCAACCCTCGGCAAACGGTGGGCGATATTATCTCGGAGCCGTTGCGCGTACACAAGCTGGCTTCGGGCAAAGCGCGGCAGGAACGGGTGCAAGACCTCCTTAAGCGGGTGGGCCTAAACCCCTACCATGCCAACCGCTACCCCCACGAGTTCTCCGGCGGCCAACGCCAGCGTATCGGCATCGCCCGCTCTCTGGCCGTCGAGCCTGAGTTCATCGTGGCCGACGAGCCGATATCGGCCCTCGATGTGTCTATCCGCGCCCAGATTATCAACTTGATGGAAGATTTGCAGTCGGAGTTCAACCTGACTTACCTGTTCATCGCGCACGACCTGAGCGTGGTGCGCCACATCTCGGACCGGGTGGCCGTGATGTACCTGGGCAAGATAGTGGAGCTTGCCGACCGCTCAGAACTGTACGCCAACGCCCAGCACCCCTACACAAAAGCGCTCCTCTCTGCCGTGCCGATCCCCGACCCGTTGGCCGAGATGCAGCGCGAGCGTATCATCCTCACGGGCGACGTGCCCTCCCCGATCAACCCGCCGCGCGGCTGCCATTTTCACACCCGCTGTCCAATCGCCATCGCCGCCTGTAAGGAGATAGACCCGCCGCTCCAGGAGAAGTCGCCCGGCCATTGGGCGGCTTGCATAAGGGTGTAGAGTTGGTGAATACCTACATCTCAAGCTATGTATGCCACCATGCTGGGAGGCGAGGAAATACTACACATTGTCATTCTGAGCGCAGCGAAGAATCAGTGGGTGGAGCATGACTCTGGGTGGTGGAATACCTGTTCTGTGTTATTCCGCACCGATTCATGTATATGCCTACTGTCATACAGGCGCACTGATTCCTCACTACGTTCGGAATGACAAAGGATAGTGCAGTCTTGGTGAGCATGCATCTTATTCATTATCCAGGTGCGGGTATTCACCAATATAGGGGGAATATAGTGGAAGCAACCCCAACTGCGGTGAAAGGATGCGCCGGATCGAGCCGCATCGTAGAGTTGTACGACAAGAGCCTGCCGTAGCCGCGCATGCAAGCTATTATCTTCATCGGCCTGCAAGGGGCGGGCAAGTCGTCCTTCTATAAAGAACGGTTCTTCAACACTCATGTGCGCGTCAACCTCGACATGCTCAAGACCCGCCGGAGAGAGCGCCTGCTCCTCGCTGCCTGCCTCGACACAGGGCAGCCGTTCGTGGTGGATAACACCAACCCCAGCATGGTAGACAGGGCGAAGTATATAGAGCCGGCTAAAGAGGCCGGTTTCGAGGTTGTGTCCTACTATTTTGTGCCCGACCTGCAAGGCTCGCGCCTGCGGAACAGCCTGCGGCCTTCCTCGGAACAAGTGCCGGTGGGCGCTATCTATAGTACGCTGAAGCGGCTCCAGCCGCCCACCTGGGAGGAGGGGTTCGGGGCAATCTACAGCGTGAGCGTTGTTGAAGACGGGGGGTTTGTAGTGGAGGCGTGGACGCGGTGAGGGTCGTGCTTGCGCTCAACGCCTGTGGCCTGCCGTTTGCCAAGCAAACTGAGTTAGGGCACAATACTTGTTGCGGTTCTATGGTGTTTCTCCTGAGTTCATACCTCTAAGAAATTCTGCCTGGACCCGTGTCCATCAATCACCTGTTGTGCGGCTAACCACCGTTTCCCGCACAGCTATCGAAACAGCAAGATAACAGAGAGCACCATAGCATTTATACACAAAGCATTAGTCCGCCGGACTCAAAAGAGAGTCCCGACGGGACTCTCTTGTTTCCAGCTATGAGAAGGTTCTCTTAAGGATTGGGTGGTCCTGGTGGGGCGCAGGACCAATCTTGGGTTGAAACGTCAAATTGGTACGTGGTATTGGAAGTTGATGTAAGGGTAAGGCACGTTCCTGTAACAGAGGATACATGTACGGAACCTGTTCTGGTGGGAGTTAGGTACTGTTGGTTGTCCAAGCTAGAACTTTTAACCAGTACTACCCCTTGCTGTGGGTCGTTCCATGTGCCATAAGTAGGGTCATCGGATAGTGAGCCTGCGACAACACTAACAAGGTCATTTCTCAAGTAGCCGACCCAACGGTTCTCTAATCTGTAAACCCTGCCCCACCCGGTCTCCATTGGGCCGGGGTCATTGATAATCCCTACCCAGGGCGTAGGGCTGGCGAGGTTTGCCGGTAAGCCAGGGGCATCAGCAGGATCCTTGGAGCCGGCAGGCCCGTTGAGCGCGGCTTGTCGGTCCTTTTCATCTTGAGCTACTATAGCTGTTTTCGCAGCCATGCTATCATTAAATGTATTCTGATCAGCAATTGGCCCCTGCGCTACGAAGGCTGAGTCAGGCGCATCCTCAGGGTCATTACCCTGTACCTTCTGGGTTATAGCCAACGCAACAGCTACAATAACGGTTAGCCCACAAACAAGTAGTAGTAACCTTCTATCCGTAGAGAAAGGTAGCTTCATGTCTCGTCATCCCTTCTTGTAGTCACGATTTGAAACTAAGGTTCCAACCCATGAGAAAAGCCGGTGGAAAATGGCATAGAAAGAGGACTGCGATCTGTTCTATGTCATGGTTCGGCAAGCCTTACACTGTATAAGGCTCCAATTGCTCTTTGTCAAGTACTTTTCAGAAGGAGGGTGCGCGTCAGAATTTAGGCGACTTTCAGAAGTGGCTACTACAGGGGGCTTTGAGGGGTCTCGCCGCCACTCACCCTGAGCTAGACACAAAATCGTCTGTGCGTGAAGCTCATCTGTGGCAGAGCATCTTACTGATGCTTACTGGTGGCTGCCCAGCATTTGTCGTGTTTGCCTAAATTCTGACGCGCACCCTCAGAAGGAAGTGTTCAGACTTGGTGTGGGGAAATCGGCATCTCGGCGCACCGACACCCATCGCCCCAAGTCTGAACACTTACCTACCGCCCACCGTTTGCCGCCGTCCACAGCCTATGATATAGTTGAGGGGTTAGTACAGTAAGGAGACACCTCACAAATGCAGACCGAAGAAACCACTCGGCAGGCCCAGGCCCCTGTTGTTTACATTGACCAACTGAACGACTACGAAGGCCAGGTCGTCACCGTAAACGGCTGGCTGATGCACCACCGCGATAAGAAGAAGCTGCAATTCCTCGTGCTGCGCGACGGCACGGGCACTGTGCAGGCTGTGGCCTTTCAGAACGATATAGAGCCTGAAACCTGGGAGCGGTTCCGCGACTTGACGCAGGAATCGTCCCTGAGTGTAGTGGGCACAGTACGCAAAGACGAGCGCGCACCCGGCGGCTATGAGATTTCGGTAAAGGACATGCAGGTGTTCCAGATTGCCGACGCCGACTACCCGATCTCCAACAAAGAGCACGGCGTGGGCTTTCTCATGGAGCACCGCCATCTGTGGCTGCGCTCCAACAAGCAGCGAGCCGTGCTGCGAATCCGTGCCGAGGTGGTTAAGGCGGTGCGCGACTACCTGGACAGTCACGGCTATGTGCTGGTGGACACGCCTATCCTCACGCCCGCCGCCTGCGAGGGCACTTCCACTCTCTTTGAAACCGACTACTTCGGCACGCCCGCCTTCCTCGCCCAGAGCGGCCAACTGTACAACGAAGCCGACATCTTCGCCTTCGGCAAGGTCTACTGCTTCGGCCCCACCTTTCGCGCCGAGAAAAGCAAGACCCGCCGCCATTTGATGGAGTTCTGGATGGTCGAGCCGGAAGCCGCCTGGATGGAACTGCCCGGCCTGCTCGAATTGGAGCAAGATTTCATCAGCTATATCGTGCAGACTATACTCGAAAGGCGTGCCGCCGAGCTTGAGACGCTGGAGCGCGACATCTCCAAGCTGCAAAGCGTGCTTGCGCCCTTCCCCCGCATCACCTACGACGAGGCGTTGCAGATACTCGACAAGAACGACCTGCACGTAGAGTGGGGTGAGGATTTCGGCGGCGATGAGGAAACGGTGCTGGCCTCACAGTTCGACCGGCCCCTCTTTATCACCCACTACCCGGCGCAGGCCAAAGCGTTCTACATGCAGCCCGACCCCGACCGGCCCGAAGTGGTGCTGTGCGCCGACCTGATAGCCCCTGAAGGCTACGGCGAGATTTGCGGAGGCTCTCAGCGCATCCACGATCTTGCTCTGCTCGAAAAAAGGATTGCGGAGCACGGCCTCCCCCGCGAGGCGTTCGAGTGGTACTTGGAACTACGCAAGTACGGAACTGTGCCCCACTCCGGCTTCGGCATGGGCATCGAGCGTATGGTGGCCTGGCTGTGCGGCGTGCCCCACCTGCGCGAGACGATCCCCTTCCCCAGGATGCTTGATAGGATTTACCCCTAGCGCGCTACTCCAGCTTGAAGAAGAACCGCTGCTTGTACCGGCGCAGCAGGCGTAACACGGGCGGCCCCAGGATGAGGATCAACACGGCGTTGCCGAGGCTGCGCCAGATGTCGTAGGGCAGGGAGGTTGCCAGGTAGAACGCGACGTAGCGCTGCACCGCCTCGGCCAACCCCGCCCCCGGCTGCCACACCTGCCCTGCTTCGTAGCCCGCGCCGGTCGCCAGGTAGGGCCAGAACCACAGGTTCATTATCGCCCCAAATAGTAGCCCAAGCAGTGCGCCCCAACCGGCCAGCAGCCACCGCTCGGCCTTGCCGCGCCATACGGAGGTGAAGGCATACCGGGGCAGGAAGGCCGAGCCGAGGCCCACCCAGCCCATCGCCAGCATCTGGTAGGGCAGCCAGGGGCCGACACCTCCTGTGAACAGGGCTGATACCACCACCGACAGCGCCCCAAGCAGGAAGCCGAACATCGGCCCGAATACATAGCCGCACAGAACCGGCAAGAAAAGAAAGGCCGACGAGCCGCCCGGCCCCTGCAACGGCCTCAAAAGCGAGTTGGTTGCCACCAGCACGCCCAACAGGGCTACGGTCTTGCTATCCACAAGGTGGGTCTCAAGGTCGGCCACCACAACCACCAGGCACAAGCCCATGACCAGGAGAAAGATGAGCGGCGCGTCGGTGGCGTGCGCCGCTCCCTGCCCGGTGCCGGCCTGCGGCATGAAGAACGGGTAGAGGAACGCGCCTATCCCAAGCAGCGTGGTCAGCAGCAGGATGGCCGCACTCAGGAGGCGCGAGGAGCGGCGAGTGTAGAGCGCCGAGTAGCGGGTGGTGAGTAGGTCACGCATCGCGCTTCTGCCTCCTGACATCTTCCACAGTGAGCAGGGCGGGGTTGCGGAACAGCTTACTCACCTGCGACGAAAAGACCAGCGAACCGGACATCACCTCGCGGGCGGGGCCGTCGCTCACGACCTCGCCGTCGCCCAGCAGCGCCACCCGATCCGCCAACTGAGCTACAAGCTCCACGTCGTGGCTTGCCATCAATACGGTGCGCCCCTCGTCCCGCAGGCCACGCAAAATGTTCACCAGCGCCTCTTTTTGCAGATAGTCGAGGCCGCGCGTCGGTTCGTCCAGGATGAGCGCCTGCGGCTCGCCCGCCAGCACTGCTCCCAACCCCACCCGCTGCCGCTCGCCTACGCTCAGGTCTTTAGGATCGCGTTCCCAGCATGCGGCAAGGCCCAGCTTCATTATTAGTTCCTGCCCATCAGGAGGCATCCCGTGCGTGCGGCGGGTGAAATCTATCTCCTCCTGCACAGTGTCGGCAAACAGCAGCACGTCCGGCTGCTGGGGTACGTAGCCCACCAACCTGGACATCGCTTCAAGGGGGGTGCGCGCCGCGTCCATGCCCAGCGTAACGACGCTGCCCCGCCCCTTGAGCAGGCCCATGATCAGCCGGAGGATAGTTGTTTTGCCCGCGCCGTTGCGCCCCATCAGCGCGGTGATCTCGCCTGGATAGATGTCTAGGTCCAGCCCGTGCAGCACTTCTCTGCCTGGGTAGCCGAACCACACGTTGCGGAGGGTGATGCTTGGGGACTTGCCGGTAGGCACTGCAGGTTGTTCGGCCTGCGACAAGGTCTCTGCCGGCAAGCTCGGCACGAACCGGCGGGCTTCTTTGATTGTGAGCGGCAGAGGCTGCCAGCCCAGCAGCTTGCCCACCTGCGCCAGGGGCGGGGCCAACGGCGCTTCGGCCAGCACAGCGCGCGGCTCCCCCACGGTTGGCTTGCCATCCATGCCGATGTAGAGGATACGGTCGGCATGCTGCACCACCCGCTCCAGACGGTGTTCGGAGAGGATGACCGTCAGGCCCAGGTCTTTGTTGAGCTTCACCAACGAGTCGAGCACCTCCTCCGCCGACTGGGGGTCCAGCTGCGAGGTCGGTTCGTCCAGCGCCAGCACTTTGGGCTGCATAGTGAGCACGGCGGCGATTGCCGTTCGCTGCCGTTCGCCGCCCGAAAGGGCGCTTACCCTGCGGTGGCGCAACTGCTCGATGCCCAGGGCGTGCAAAGCCTCCTCCACGCGCCGCCGCATCAGGGAGAGGGGCAGGCCGGCGTTCTCCATGCCGAAGGCCAGTTCGTCCTCCACCCCCTCGGCCACGAACTGCGCCTCCGGATCCTGGAACACCAACCCTACCGTGCTGCTCATCTCGCCCGGCCCCTCCCGTACCGGATCGCGCCCATCCACCCGCACGCTACCGGAGAGTAGGCCGCCGTAGAAATGAGGGACCAGGCCGTTGAGCAGGCGCAGGAAGGTGGACTTGCCCGCGCCCGACACGCCCGTCACCAGCAAAAACTCGCCCTCCTCCACCTCCAACGTGAAGTCGCGCAGGGCAGGCCGTTCTGCTCCCGGATAGGTGTAGGTGACGTTTTGCAGCGAGATTATCGGTTCAGGCATGCAACTTACCCCTGCTTTCCAACTCAACTTGCCTGCCCACTTCTTTTCTAGGCCCTCGCAGCAAGAAGGCAGGTGTGGCAAGGGCTGCCAACGCGAGGGCCGGCACCAGGTCGAACGGCGGTGCATAGATACGCAGCGTGCTGAGTGGGTCGTACACCAGGGCGAGGGGCGAAAGTAGGCGGTACACCAGCAGGATGGCGGTTATGCCCGCCGCCAGGACCGCCGGCAGGGTATCGCGTTCGCGCCACACGCTCCGACGGTAGCGGGTGCGGCTCGACCCGGCCCCCACAGCCCACAGGGTGAGGCCGATCATCCCCAATCCCGCCACGATAACGGCCCAACCCAGCATGGGCACGGCGGGGAAAAAAGTGAGGAAGGTTCCACCCGCCAGCACCAGGCCAAGCCCCACCACCAGGCCGCCTTGCACGAGGATGGGCGGCACGCGGCGTACAGAGGTGTTGCGGCTGAAACCCCGCGCCTCCATCGCCTCGGC
>JBBSIX010000031.1:0-17350 GCA_038231875.1 Chloroflexia bacterium
GCCGTCGGCCCACTGCTGCTTGTCGCCGACGAGTTCCACCACCCGTGCCATCGTATGTATGTGGCGGCGCATATCTTCCAGGCGGATGTTTTCGTCTGGGGCGTGCGCCCGCGAGTCCGGGTAGCCGGTGCCGAAGCAGGCCGTGGGCAGGCCGAGGCCGCGCGGCGGCTGCATGGTGAAAGAGGACATCGGCCCGGACCCCGCGTTGGAAGGCACCACGACAGGCTCTGTGCCGCTCACCTCGCGGCAGGCCAGCACTACCAACTGGATAAACCTGTCCGAGGGATCGCTGATAGCCGGCAGCAAATCGCCTTCGTTGGCGATGCACCGCACCTCTATGTCGCCGAAGCCCTTCTCTTGAAGGTAAGTTTGCAACGCCTCAAAGATGGCATCGGGGTCCTGGTCGGGCACGAGTCGCAGGTCCATTTTGGCGCGAGCCTCGTGGGGCAAGATCGTCTTTGAGCCTGGGCCGTTATAGCCGGCCTCTATACCCTGGATGTTGGCGGTAGGCTCGAAGGCGGCGGCCATCATGACCTCCCTGCCCTTCATGCCACCCAGGAAGCCGGAAAGACCCCAACTCTGGAGATCCTGCTCCGTCTCATCGGGGATCGTCTCAACGAGGGCGCTCTGCTGAGGTGTGGGCACCGAAACGGCGCTGTAGAAGCCGGGGATGTGTATGCGGTGGTCGGGCGACTGTATTGCCGACAACGCCCAGATGAGACGCCATACAGGGCTTTCGACGTAAGCAGCCGAGCCTGAGTGCAGGTCGCGGTTGGCATTGTGGGCGATCAGTTCGATGGAGAGCATCCCTTTGAGGCCCAGGTGGATAACAGGCGCGCCCTCCCAAGTGTGCGTGCCGAACTCCCAGATGCAGCCTTCCGCCCGCAGTTCTTCGGCATGTTCCAACACGAATTTCTCAAGATGAGGGCTGCCTATCTCCTCCTCGCCCTCCAACAGCCAGATAACTCTGACGGGGAGTTCTCCCTGCACAGCCTTAATTGCATCGAGGGCGGCGAGCCTGGCAACCACATTGCTCTTGGTATCGGCCACGCCTCTGCCGTACATGTGCCCATCGCGCACCTGCGGCTCGAAAGGAGGCGAACTCCACGCCGAAGGGTCGCCTTCGGGCTGCACATCATAGTGATTGTAGATAAGGATAGCGGGCGCATCGTGGGGGCCGGTAGAGGCCAGGATAACAGGCTCACCCTCTGTCGGATAGACTTTAACGTCAAAGCCGCTGCGTCGCAGGTCGTCAGCCGCCAGCGCCGCCATCTCCGTAACCCCACGCCGCTCGGTAGACACGCTGGGCTGCCTGGCCCATCGCGCCAACCTGTCCAGCGTTTCGTCAAAGTGCTCGTCTATGTAATCGTTAACAGCAGACATCGTGCTCCCCCTATATGTAAGTAGTTGCTCGGTAAGTGTACCGCAAAATGGCCCGTCTGGGTAGGGAGCGGCATGGAGGAGTATGTGCTCAGACTTGGGATGCAGGGATGAAACGACGCAAAGATTTTAAGATTCCCTCACATATCAGCTGCGCCTGCCCCATGCCGTCATGCCGGCGACCATTCTTGACCGACCTCTGAGCAACAAGAATCTTTGTGTGGTACTTTGCATCTTTGTGTCTTTGCGTTTTCGTCTCAAAGAGCGCATGGCGTCTTTGTGTTACAGAACATACTGTGCAAAACCCAGGTAATGTTCTACCCGACTGCTATAATCTCTAGGCTTCGGCACAGGGAAGAAAGGGAACACGGAAGGCACAAAGAGAGGGAGAAGATGGAGCGTCTAGGGCGACTGGAACGTGCATCACGGGTGGAGCGGCTTGAAGTTACTTGCCGCCGGTTTGCGGTGTTGAGCGGGGTCCGGCAGGAGCCAAGCAGCCTCACGGCTTGCGTGCAACCTGGCGCGGGCAGCCGCAAGGGCACACTAGCCCTCCTAGTGGAGCCTGCCGGCGATCACCCGTCTCTGGCTACCGAAGCAGGCACGCTAGCCAAAGCGGTGCTGCTGAGGCACTACATGGCCGACAGGTCATTAAGCTTGACGAGCGGCTTGCTCAACGCGCTCGAAGCGGCCAACAGCGCCTTGCTGCGGTACAGCAACACCGGCGCAACGCAAGAGCCTGGAGAGGCCCAGGAAAAGGAACCGCGCTTGCTCGGTGTGCAGAGCGCCGGTTCGCGCGTTCGCCGCTTGCAGGTCGGCCTAACGGCGGCGATGCTGCGCGCCGACGGCAGCGGGGTCTACATTGCCCAAGCATCGCCCGCTCAGGCGTATTTACGACACAACGGTGCGGTAGCGGCTGTCCCCGAACCTGCCGGTTGGCATTCCACAGCAAAGGCGGGCGCTCACGGCGCCTTTACCCTCATCAAACCGGACGATGAGGCCGACCTCTTTGCCGATGGACAGGCGTCGGACGATGCACAAGACCCCTCTACAGCCCTCGACTTCGAGGCTGAAGCCATGCTGCCGCCCCCGCTTGGGGCCTCGCCCGGCGTGGAGAGCGACCTGACATACCGTCGTGTGGAGGAAGGCGACCTGATTTTGCTCGTTTCGTCCAGTCTGGCACGCCTGCTGGACCGCGCAACAGTCGAGAGCCTCGTGCTCAATGCCGATGCCGACCGCGTGGTGGAGGCGCTGTTCGAGCTTGCCGTCCGCGAGGGACTTGCTCAGGCCCATGCCTGCGCCGTCGAACTTGGAGGGCCTACTTCTTCCGGTCTGGATCAGGATTGGGTAGAACCCTCTATAGCTCTGGTAAAGCCGTCTGGGGAGGACTCCGACGATTGGAGCGAGCCGCCGGAAGACAAGCGGCAAAGATTGGTCTTCAGCCCCGCCGCACCTGGTCACGCCGGCAGCGGTGAAGTAAACACACCTGCGGAGCCGCCCGCCGCTTTGGAGGCCAAGGCGCCCGTCGAGCATCAAGAACAGCAGGTAGCACAAGATGTTGCGGCCCCCGCTGCGCTCATGCCCACCGGCCCGGTGCGTCAGGCTCCTACACTGCTGCAACAGACGGTTTACCGGCCTGTTCTGCGCGCTCCCGTTCTGTGGGGTGAAGACGAGGAGGACGACGCAGGCGTGGAGGACATGTCGCACGCCTGGTCTGCGCCCGATGGCGAACAAGATGAAGATGAGCCGCAGGTATTCCCCTGGGAGGCAACCTCCGACAGGATACCGTTCCGCCCCACGCAGCCGCTCTCCAGGACACCGGCAACCTCCGGCAGCTACCCGGCCCCGGTGCTTTTCGACCCGCCGGCGAACCGCCAAAGTGTGCCGGAAGCGCCGTCCCCTGCCAGGTCTGCGCGCACTCTCGGCAAGGTTGACCCTAAACTGGTGTTGCATAGGGTGGCCGTAGCTGGGCGCAGCAGCCTTGCTCGCCTGGGCGCGGCGGCCGGCGGGATGTTGCCCGAAAGCGGCGGTTCGGCGCGGCGTAGCCTGGTGAAGAAATTGCCTCTGCCAACCACATGGAGCGGACCGAGGCGGTTGCAGATTCGCCTGCTCACCGGCGTAGCCCTCCTGGTTGTGCTGACCCTGCTGGGCTTGTCGCTATGGCGCGCCTTCGGCACGGGCAAGCAGGTGCAGGTAAACACTCTGCTTCAACAGGCTAAACAAGAGGAGTTATCAGCCAATCAGCCAGGAACAACAGATACCGAGCGTCTGATAGTGCTACAAAGCGCCCTCGATCATGCTCAACAGGCCGCCCTGGTCGAGCCGCAGTCCAGCGAGGCAAAGCTGCTGGCCGATAAAGTACAGGGCGAATTGGACAAGGCCAGGGGCATTACGCGCCTGCCGCAAGCTACCCTCCTCTTTGACCTAAGTCGGGCGGAAGGTACGAAGGCGGGGGCTAATCAGGCTGCCTTGCCCAACTCCGCAGATGCTCCTAAAGCACAACTGAGCAGCATCGTCATACAAGGCAACGATGCCTACTTGTTGGACGAATCACAGGGCCACATCTACAGGTGTAACATCTCCGCGCAAACCTGCGCCCGCGTCTTGAGCAGCGGCGATGAAGCAGGGGGCCTGAAGGTGGGGCAGCCGGTAGCAATAACCACCAAACTGGGCAGCCTCATTGCGCTCGACGACAAGCTGAACGTGCTTACTTTCAGCCCCGACACCAGCGCCTGGCAAGCCGAGCAGTTAGGTGACGCCGACAAACTGCAACGCCCCAAAGCAATAGCCACCTACGACGGCAACCTCTACTTGCTCGGCGCCGAACTCGGCCAGGTGTCCAAGTATGTCGCAGGTAAGTACGGCGCACCGCCGGTCGGCTGGATAAAAGATGCCGCCGCACTGGAGCAAGCTAAGGAGCCTGTGGGGTTAGCTATTGACGGGGCGGTCTACGTGCTGCTGCGCGACGGCAAGATACTGCTCATGCAGGGCGGCAAGCTGGTGCGTACCATCACCCCAAAAGCCGCGCCGGCCGGCGCCGCTCCTGCGGCCCTCTACACCGCCACCGATACCCGCGATCTGTATGTGATGTATCCGTCCGAGGGCGCGGTAACTCGCATCACCAAAGAGGGGCAGACGCTGGAGACTTTCAAAGGGCCGTCTTCGGCTCCGCAGCTTGCCACCTTGAGCGGACTGAGCGTAGACGAGGGCCGAGGCAAGCTCTATCTGGTGAGCGGCAGTCAGGTCTACGAAGCTACCATGCCGGGGGTCGCCGGCACAAAGGCCAACCCCGACACCGCCGCGCCGCCGCCCATTGGCGCCGACCAACAGCCCACCCCTCGCCCTACAGCGGCCCCATAAGCACAACAAGCATATCTGCAATAAAACGAGCATCTCTCTCGATGCTCGTTTTGCTTGTCCCTACTTCAGTCGCCACACATCTACCTGGTCCGCCGGATAGGAAAAATCCGGGGGGCGTGGGAGCAGGTTCGCCCGCTTGGTTTTCATAGCAGCCTTCTCCTCCGGGGTGAACGCCCACCACCGTATGATCACATAGCGCACATCCAACTGCTCCAACTGCTGCACCCCCTGACCGCCGTCCACCTGCGACTTGAGCACGCTGTCGGCGGGGGTAGAGTTCAGCAAGTAGTGCAGGGCGGGCACCTGTTCAAGCACAGGGTAGACAGGCTGGCGCGACACGTAGCCGTAGATGATCGGCTTGCCGTGTTGCGTCTGATAGGCCATGTAGTCGCTGAACGGGCGCAAGGGAAGCTCCAGCAGAGCGAAGCGCCCCGGCTCCTGGGCGATTTTGCTGTAGATAGGCACGTTCCAGCCTGGGGGCACTGTCGGGAAGGGCAAGGCAAGGTACTCGAACAGGATAACGGCGGGCAAAAGCGCTCCAAACACCGCGCTCCGCCAGGTTAGCCGCCTCCAGGCAAAGCGCCCCCCGCCCAGCAAGCTCGTCAGCCCGAAAGCCGCCAGCACTCCCAGGGCAAGCATGGTCAGCACCGTGAAGCGGCCCGGAGTACGCATTATACTGACCAGAGGCAGCTTGTAAAGCAGCAGGTAAGGCATGGGAACCGTCACCCCGAACGTGGTGAACTGGGTCTTGCCCGCCCACTGTAGAAAAGGCCCAAGGCTGAGCAGCCACGTAGAGAGCGCGGTTACTCCCCAAAAAAGCACAGCCCGCCTGCGGCGCAACCGCCACACAGCGAGGCCGGCCAGGGCGAGGGTGGCATAGCCCAGGAACACTACCCTCTCGGAAGGGTTCTTCAACGGCAGGTAGGGGCCGGTGTTTTGCACCTGCACTCGCATCGCCTCGCCCCAAAGTGGGTGCAACTCCGAAGGCGTAAAGGCCGAGGTCAGATCGGACGAGTAGACAATTGTCTCAATCGGAGGTTGTTGAGCGTAACCAAGCCCCGCCTCGCCCAGCGTGGGGAAGAAGATGGGAGCCGTGAGCAGCAAGAAAGTCCCGCCTGTCAGCGCAAGCCTCGCCCCCGCCCCAACCCATGCGGACCACCCAACGCCAAGCTCCCGCCGCTCGACGGGCAGCATGAGCCGCCAAGCGGCGAAGATGCCGGTGAACACCACCAGGAATATAGCATACAGCCAATCCGTGTAGGCGTTGAGCGCCAGCAGCGCGCCCGCCAACAAAGACCACTTGAGCGCGCCACGCGGGATGCGAAACACGCCGGCCTGATGCTGCGAAGCGCCCGGCTCGAAAGCTTTGAGTAAGGCAAGCACATAGAAGGGCAGCCACTGGAGCGAGGCCAGGTTCATGTGGCCGAACAGGTGAGCGAAGTGGTAGGGCGAGAATGTGAACACGATGCCGCCCACAAACGAGGCCCAACGATTGCCCGTCAGGTAATGGCACAGCAAGTACATACCATAGCCTGCAAGCACAAAGGTAAGCAGCACCACGATGTTATAAGTAGCGATTAGGTTGAAGCCGAGCAGTTGCAGAGGCAGGCTTGTCAGCCCCGCCGTCAGCACAAGAGTGTGCAAGTAGAGGTTCACACCTTGCGGGTAGTAGAGCATGTCGGTGTGGTACGGGTTGGTGTGTTCTACCAGCAGCGCCTGTTTGGTCCACCAGAGGTTCCATATGTTTTGCCAGGCGTCGCCCCCGCCGGGTACTTCGCTGAACAATCGGAAAGCAATCGGGTAGGTCAGCAGGACCGTCAGCAGCGTGTAGCCGGCCAGGACAAGCAGGTGCGTCCTCAGCGTATGGGCCTGGGGAGTATCGGCAGCAGGGGGAGGCATCGGCTGAGGCAGAGCGGAATCTTGAGGATAGACACCGATGGGACGGCTTGCTTGCAGGGTCATACAGGCGCTATTGGCGGGACGCCCTTGCCTGGGCAACCCGCTTGGCGGCTTTATTGCGCGCCCTGGAGAGCAGAGAGAAGGCCAACCGCCAGGCTCTCAACGTTAAGGTGGGGCTGCGCGGCACAATGTAATCGTCTACCGCATGGGGCGGGGGCGATGGAGGCCGGCGGACAGTCGCCTGCCTGGTTGAAGCCTCCATAGGCGGTGGGGTGCCGAGGGTGTTGCCAAGCGCCTGCGCCGCGCCGGTAAGGACCGATGTTTCTTGCTCTGCGCCGGCTGGGGCAACAGGGGTGGTAGGGGTTGTAGGAGGCAGCCCAGTCTGCGCCATAGTCGCGGCCAGGGGGCCGGTTAGAAATGCGCTCGTCGCCAGAGACGGCAGTTCCGCTTCTTTGTACAAGGTGGTCTGATAGCGCACGCGGCGCATGACGGGCCGCCCGATGAGGTTTATCGCGCCTGCAATCGGTATGCCGAACAGCGCACCCCACACGCCGGCCACCTGCGCGCCCAGGAGCATCGCCCCTACTACATAGAGAGGGTGTATGCCGATGGCGCTCGACATAATGCGCGGTCCGAGTACGTTCATCATAATGGATTGCATAATGAACAAGGCGAACAGCAGCCACCACACAAGTCCTTCTTTGCCCGGTGTAACCAGGGCCACCAGGATGGGCGGCAGGAAAGCCAGAAAGTTGCCGATGAGCGGGATGATCATGCACAGCCCGGATACTATCGAGGCCACTATCACGAAATCCAACTGGAACGGCGGCATGACCATCACAACCGCCGTCAGCAGCGCGTAGGCCAGCGCGAACACCAACTGCCCGCGTATGAAGCCCCCGAAGCTCTTTTCAAGGCTGATCGCCACCAGCCTAGCCTCGTCCTGCCAACGTGGGGGGAGCATTTGCAGCATGCCGCCGAAGATGCGGTCGCCGTCTTTCATAAAGTAGAACGACAAGATGAGCACCAAGACGAACTGCAAGGCAAACGTGGCGAAGCTCTGGAGCAGGCTAAAGGTGTTCTGTATAGCCGAAAAGATAACACCCTGCACCTGCGAGGTAAGGTCGTTGTACACCTTTGTGAGGTCGGCCTTGTTTATGCCCCAGCCCTGGAGCGTCTCGTCGGCCTTCAACACCACGCCGCCGATGATGTTGGTGTAGGTAAAGAAGTTTCTCTGGAGCTTACTGACCTGATCGGTCACGGGGGGCAGGAGCAACCAGCCGCCTATAGAGAACAGCAGGGCAAGCGCAAGGTAAACAATCACCACCGACAGCGTTTTGGGCACTCCGCGCCTCTGCAAAGCCCGCGCAATCGGACTAAGCACAAACGCCAGCAGCCACGCCAGAAAGAACAGCAGTATGAGGCTGGAAAACTGGATCAAAAAGACCCACACCTGCCCAAGCAACCAGGCAGACGCGATAATCACCAGCAGCACTATGAGTGTTTGCAACCAGCGATTAGTTTGCATACCTTTCCTCTCCAGCCCTCATCTTGCCGCCTACGCCCCCGTAGTGCGAGTGCCGCACTGAGTGCAAAACTGAGCGCCGCTCACCAGATCGGCCCCGCAATTCGCGCAGGTTTTTTCGCCCATACCTAACGGCGCACTGCCGCCCGATGGAGCTTCGTCGCGAAGAGCATTGTCCTGGACAGGCGCGCCGGCGGCTTCCGGCTGATGGGAGTTTGCCCCTGCGTCGCCCATCAGCCAGGATGGGGTTGTACTATGTGCATACTCGTCCCTCTCGAAGAGGCTGACGGGTTTAACTTCCTGCACCACCTCTGCGGGAGCTTCGGACGGGGAGGGGGGCGCAAAGCTACGGGTAACGCTAGCCGGCGGAGCAGCAGTATCGGCCACCTCGTTCGCGGCTATCTCACTTGTGGGGAACAGGCGCGTGCTGGGGGCATCCCGTTCAGGCGCCGGGGGCGGCGGGGATGCAGAAGGCGCGGGGGAAGGGGCGTAAGAATAGCTGTAGGGCGCAGTGGGCGCATTATAGCTGGGATAAACGGTAGAATCGGCAGGCTGGGACGGTTGAGCCGGCAGGGGCGGGAGGGGCGCTGAAGCGGGGAGCGGCGGGGGCGCCACATAAGTAGGCTGCCAATCGGTCGTGGAAGAGGCCTGGGCTACAACCGTTTGTGCGCGGCGCAGGGGCGAGAAGATAGCGGCCACCGCGCCCGCCGCAGCCAACAGCACAGGGTACCAACCTGCCCAGATCATGAAGCTGCGCGCAATCTCGTTCATGTACAGGGGGCTTGTGGCTTGCGCCCCGTCCAGGCTCACGTAAACGTACCTGAGCAACCAACCCGCCAGCGCTGCGCCGTTCACCACCCCCAGCAGCAAGCCCGCCATGCGGGTAGAGGCCGTTAGAACCGTCTTTCCCAGGAAGCCGCCAAGCCCATAGCCCAGGGTCAATACGATAAGTATCATCAGCACATAGCTCAACACTACTTGCTGCCACTCGCGGGACACCCCGGTAATCATCCCCGACATGTCCTTCGCCCAGGACGCGGCCCACTGCATAACGACCAGCGCTCCAAGCACAATCGCCGCCGATACAACAGCCTCGCGGCGCACGCCCCGAAACAGCCCGATGACGCCGAGTCAGACGCTCAAGCCGACGGAGAAAACGAGAGCTATCAGGTCAGGTGAGGAGGTTATTATCCTATAAGCTAGCGTCCAGGGGCCTCCCCGATGCGGGAGCGCACCCTGTCTGTGTGATTAGGCCCAGTGCGGTCTGTTGCTATTATAGCATGCCGAAAGCAGCACTGGAAGTGCAAAGCCCATCGCAAGCGTTCAGGCCCCTACAGACCAGTGTCCTACCCAACCCTGAGCACTTACAGGCGAAGGTAAGACATGGGGTGCAGGGGCGAGAGCCACTGCCGGGGTATGAGCGAAGCGGGGGGCGGGGAGTCTCCTGTCTTTACCCTATCTAAAAGCCCCATCCCGCGTGCGGGAGGGAGGCATGGGGTGGGTCTCTACATGCCGAAGTCCAATTTCCTCAACCCCAACCCTGAACACTTACAGGCGAAAGCGAGTTTTCCCCAGCACACAATCCCCATGCTATAATATGAGCACCTCAAAACATATGTGCTACAGCGCGGCCTGCCGGCCGCATAGAGGGTCTTTTTTATGCCTGCAACAGCGAGAAAAACCAACAAGCCCCCCGCCCCTACCTGGTCCAAGATCGAGGGGGGCAAATCGAGCAAGGGCCGCACAACCGCGCCCAAGTCGAGCGCCAAGCCCGCCGCAGCCAGGGCGCGCAGCCGGAGCGCCGCCAAACCGAGAGCCGGCAGGCCGAAGCCTGCCCACACCCCAATTGAGATACCGGCTCACCTGCGCCGCGAGATGGGAGCGTTGCTGTTGCTGGTAGTGGGGGCGCTGTGCGCTGTTGGGCTGTTCGCCTGGGCACGTGGAGGCGGTGGCGCGGTAGGCGTAGTGGGCGCGGCGTTGGCCCAGCTGTTCGGGCTGGTGGCCTGGCTGGTGCCGGTGGCCCTCTTGCTGGGGGCGGTTGTGCTGTTTATGGACGTCAAGGCGGGTGGACGTTGGCTGTCGCCTCTTGTGCCGTTCGGCATCGTATTTATGCTGCTCGGCTTCATGGGCTTTGTTCACCTGTTCGCCAACGGGCAGGCCGCAGCCGATGCCGGGCAGGGCGGGGGCTACCTGGGCCTCGCTATTTCCACCTTGCTGTCCGACTACCTTACCAGGCTGGGCGCGGGCGTGGTGCTGCCGGCGATCGCTGTAGTGGGCTTTATGCTGGCGTTCGGCTTGTCGCTGGGCCAACTGGCGCGGGGCGTGGGCAAGCCGACCCTGGCGGCGGGGCGCATCGCGGGCGGCAAGCTCCAGGGCGCGGTTGGGGAGGCATCAAGGCTGCTCCAAGCGCGCTCCGGCTCAGGGAGCATAGAGTCCCGCGAGCCGGTGCTTATCAACGGGCATGCCTCCCAGGGCGACCTTCACGAGCATGATGCCGAGGAGACCGAGGACGCCCCGGCTGAGGAGTACGACCTGCACAGCGCGCCCACCCAGGTAGTCGCCATCCCCGGCTCCTCTGACGAGCCGGAGAGCGCCGACAAAGCCAGGCCCGAAGTGCAGATCAACAAGGCGTCCGGCAAGAAAGCGGCGGCTGCCTCGCAAGATACCACCCCTGAGATACAGATCGGTTCGCCCTCCGGCTACATCTGGAGCCTGCCCGCCGTCACGACGCTGGAGAGCACCAGCGAGGTGAAAGTCAGCCAGGCGGACATCAAGGCCAAGATCAAAGTGATAGAGGACACGCTGCAATCGTTCAATGTGGATGCAACGGTGCGCGAGGTGAACACCGGCCCCGCCGTCACCCAGTTTGCCATCGAGCCGGGCGTCGGCGTGCGCGTGAACCGGGTTACTTCCCTCGACAAAGACCTTGCCCTTGCGCTGGCCGCCCCGGACATCCGCATCGAAGCGCCCATACCCGGCCAATCACGCATCGGCATAGAGGTTCCCAACGCTTCATTGCAGGTGGTGGGCCTGCGGAGCATCATCGAGTCGGATGCTTACGGGGCCTCCAAAGCCCGCCTGAAAATCTGCCTGGGCCGCGATACGCACGGCCACCCGGTAGTCACCGACATGGCGAAGCTGCCCCACCTGTTGGTGGCGGGGGCCACAGGCAGCGGCAAGTCGGTTTTCCTCAACTCGATGGTGATCGGCTTCCTGTTGCAGTTCTCTCCCGACGACCTGCGGATGCTGATGATAGACCCAAAGCGTGTGGAGCTTACCGGCTTCAACGGCATACCTCACCTTCTTCGCCCTGTTGTTACCGACGTGCGCCTTGAAAAAGATGCCCAGAGGCGCAATTCGGACGGCACGCACGGCGACCGCGAGCGGCCCCTCACGGCGGTTGAGGCGCTGAAGTGGGCTTTGTGGGAGATGGAGCGCCGTTATAAGCTGTTCGCCAAAGGGCAAAAAGGGGAAGACGGCATCAGCAAAGTGTTCCGCAACATCGAGCAGTACCGCCTCTTTATGCGCGAAAACCCCGATATAAAGATGGAGCACGTGCCCTATATAGTTATCATTATAGATGAGTTGGCCGACTTGATGCTGACCGCGCCTGAAGAGGTGGAGACCTCGCTGTGCCGCCTGGCGCAGCTTGCCAGGGCCACCGGCATCCACCTGGTAGTCGCCACCCAGCGGCCTTCGGTAGATGTGGTGACGGGGCTTATCAAGGCCAACTTCCCCGCTCGCGCAGCCTTCGCGGTGACTTCGCAGGTAGACAGCAAGGTGATCCTCGACGCCGGCGGCGCGGAGAAGTTGCTGGGGCGAGGCGATATGCTCTACACAGCCTCCGATGAGAGCAAGCCGGTGCGTATCCAGGGAACCTATGTGTCGGACGCCGAGTCGGACAAGATCGTACACTTCTGGCGCAAGCAGTTGCCTTCGGCCCAGGAGGGTGAGCAGACCCCGGAGGAGCAAGGGGTGGTCCAGCCCATGCCGATGCCCGACTGGTTGGGCAAGGGCGACGCCAACGAGGAGACCGAACTGTTGGAGCTAGCCATCGAACACGTCAAGCGCAACCGCTACGTATCGGTCTCGATGCTCCAGCGCAAACTGCGCGTAGGCTACAACCGTGCGGCCCGCCTGGTCGAGCAGATGGAAGACATGGGTCTGATCTCAGCCGCCACGCCGGAAAACAAAGGTAAGCCGCGCGAAGTGCTGCTGGGCGCGCCCGACGATAGGGCGCTGGAGGGCGCGGAAGAATAGCGGGAGCTAGTGCAGCATTGCATGCCTCCCTGGGGCTAGATTATGGATGCTCCAGCTTCGTCAGCAGAGAGGGAGTTTTGTCAGGATGAGAGTTTCCCGTAGAGACAGCCTACTCTTGGTTGTGGTTCCGACAGCTTTCCTCGTGTCGTTGCTGGTCTACAACAACACCAACCACGACTTACATGACCGCTCAACGTTCCTCATTTGGTTAGTAGTCACGGTGTTGGCTGTGGCACAGATTGGTCTCGGAACGATGCTTCTCGTCAGATTTGCAAGGCAGAAAAGCACGAGCAGCAGTTCTCCCACAGCCGAGGATGAGCGATCTGGGCAACAAGACCACAACGATATAGGGGCGGGGTCGTAGCAAAGCGGGGGTGCAGGCTGAATTGCGAAGCAAGAACCAGCCCCATGACGGGGTGGCAGGGGTGTCCCCCACCTGCTCCCTATCTTAGAGACCCATCCCGCGTGCGGGAGAGGGGTATGAGCGAAGCGGGGGGCGGGGGGTCTTGATAGGCCGAGAGGCCATTCCTTCCACCCAAGTCTGAACAACACCCCTGCGAACCTGCATTGCGCTTCACCTTCCCTTGTGTTATCCTACTGCCAACACTGCACACCACCCAGGGAGGAACATGGCATGCTCAGTGAGCTTACCCGCGAGATTTACGACTCTTCCGGCATGGACTGGCAAACTGCTGAAAAGATAACCTACACAGTGCTGGTCTTTTTGGAGAAGAAGATGCCCATCGAGGACTACAATGTCCTCAAACGCTACCTGCTGGGCGACGTAGAGTACCGGCTGCCCGACAGGTCAGTCTACCCAGGCTACGGGCAAGAGATTCCCGACCAGGCGCGAGGCTAGCCTCAACCGTGAAGGGCGTGTTCACCATAGCCAGGGTCGGCGGCATCGAGATCAAGGTGCATTGGAGTTGGGTAATCATCCTGCTCATCTTCACCTTCGATCTGGCTGCCGGTTGGTATCCGGCCAGGCTGCCCCAGGCAGGCACGCTCACCTATTGGCTGCTGGGGTTGGTGGGCGCGCTTATGCTTTTCGTGTCGGTGCTCTTGCACGAGTTGAGCCACTCCTTCATGGCCCTTGCCCGCAAGATCAAGGTGCGCGACATCACCCTCTTTATCTTCGGGGGGGCATCCAACATCGAAGGCGAGCCGAAGACGCCCGGCGACGAGTTCCTCATCGCCATAGTCGGTCCCCTCACCAGTCTGGCGCTGGCGGCTCTGTTTTTTGTGCTTACCCCCTTGACGCGAAGCGTGGCCTGGGTCTCCTCTACCTTGGAGTACCTTGCCTATATTAACTTCCTGCTGGCCCTGTTCAACCTCATCCCCGGCTTCCCACTGGACGGCGGGCGCGTGCTGCGCTCGATAGTGTGGGCTGTGACGCGCAATTTCGACTCCTCAACGCGCATAGCAGGGGTTGTGGGCCAGTTGGTGGCCTACGGTTTTATCTTCTTCGGATTGTACGAGTCGTTCTTCCAGGGCGACCCCAGCGGCCTTTGGCTGGCCTTCATCGGCTGGTTCCTCCTGAACGCTGCCCAGCAGAGCGTGGCCGGTGCGAAGGTGCGCGATGCGGTGAAGGGGGTGACGGTAGCTCAGGTGATGGAGGCTTCACCTGCGGTGGTGGCCCCCACCTACACCATTGCCCACCTCTTGAGCCAGTTTATACTGCCCCGCAATCTGCGCGTTCTGCCGGTCGCCAACGAGGGCAGACTTGTGGGCATCGTCACGCTGTCCGATATCAAGGACATCCCGCAGGACCAGTGGGGAATGGTAACGGCTTCCCAGGTGATGACCGGGGGCAGCGAGCTACAGGTGATCCACCCGCAGGACCGACTGGAACAAGCCGTGAAGTTGCTGGGCGACGGCGACTTCGACCAACTGCCGGTGGTAGACCGCGAGGGGATGCTGGTGGGCCTGCTCACGCGCACCCACCTGCTCAAGTGGATGAAGATCAGGGAAGAACTAGAGAACAGCGGCGCGTAACCACGCCGCCATTCCCACTTTGCGCCAGTCGCTTACCCTGCTCTTGCGGCTAACCCTGCCTCTGCTGCGGTAGACGCCTCCTGACCGAAGGCGGGCTTGCGCCAGCGTAGGTTAGGCTCGCGGGCGGCGGTTACTTCGTCCAGCCGGCCAAGCTCGGTAGAGTGGGGGGCGGTTTTCACCAGCTCCGGGGTTTGCCGCGCTTCGTCGGCTACGGCCCTCATAGCCACAATGAACGTGTCGAGCGTCTCCTTCGACTCGGTCTCGGTCGGCTCGATCATCAACGCCTCCTCCACGATCAAGGGGAAGTAGACGGTGGGCGGGTGCATGCCGTAGTCAATCAGCCGCTTGGCTACGTCCAGGGTCCGTATGCCGGTCTCCTGCTTGATGTTCTTGCCCGACAGCACTACCTCATGCATACAAATGCGCTTGTACGGCAGGTTGTACGTGCCCATCAGGTTGGCGCGGATGTAGTTGGCGTTGATGATCGCGTCCTCGCTCACCCTTTGCAGGCCGGGCAGCCCCAGGTGGCGGATGTAGGTGTAGGCGCGCACGTGCATGCCGAAGTTGCCCCAGAAGTTCTTCACACGGCCCACCGTCCGCTCCGGCTCGGCGAACACAAACTTCTCGCCCTGCTTCTCGACGATGGGACCGGGCAAAAACGGGGCAAGAAACTCTTTGCAGGCGACAGGGCCGCTGCCGGGGCCGCCCCCGCCGTGCGGCGTGGTGAAGGTCTTGTGCAGATTGATATGCATAACATCGAAGCCCAGGTCGCCGGGGCGAATGTGCCCCACCAGTGCATTCAGGTTGGCCCCGTCGCCGTACATCAGGCCGCCGGCCTCATGCACCAGCCGGCTGATCTCAAGGATATTCGGCTCGAACAACCCCAACGTGTTGGGCACGGTGAGCATCATCCCGGCCACGCGCTCGCTGAGTGCGCCCCGCAAGGCATCCAGGTCCACGCTGCCGTCGGCCCCCGACTTGAGGCTGATGATCTTGAAGCCCGCCGCCGCAGCCGTCGCCGGATTCGTGCCGTGCGCCGAGTCGGGGACCAGCAGGGTATCCCGTGCGCCGTCTCCCCTTGAGCGGTGGTAGGCGCGGATCATCAGGATGCCTGTAAACTCGCCGTGCGCCCCTGCCGCAGGCTGCAAGGTAATGGCATCCATGCCGGTAAGCTCGGTCAGCATCTCGCCAAGCTCGTACTGCACCTGTAGCGCGCCCTGCACGCAATCTACCGGCTGGTAGGGGTGTATGTGCGCCCAGCCGGGCATGATCGCTACGTCCTCGTGTACTTTAGGGTTGTACTTCATCGTACACGAGCCAAGCGGGTAAAAGCCGATGTCAATGCCGTAGTTCTTCTGGCTGAGCCGCACAAAGTGCCGCGTCACATCTATCTCCGACACCTCCGGCAAATCAAGCTCCTGCCTGGTCAAAGCCGGGTCGAGGGCCGGAGCCTCGTTCAGTTGCACCTCCGGCAGCGAAAAGCCGCAGCGCCCAGGGCTGCTCATCTCAAAAATAAGTGGTTCGACGCTCATTACTGGTTCCTCTCCAACACCGACAGCAGCCGGTCCATCTGCTCCACCGTGTTCATCTCGGTAACGCACAGCAGCCACACGTTGTCCATGCCGTCCACTTCGGGGGTGTTGCTGATATTCAGGCCGCCCACTATCTTCTCATCCAGCAGGCGGCGGTTCAGCTCGCTTGGGGAGACGGGGGTCTGCACGGCGAACTCTTTGAAGAACGGCTCGCGGCTGATTATCTTGTAGCCGGGCAGCCGGGCGATGCGGTTAGCCAGATAGTGGCTCCTTTGGTAGCTCAGTTCGGCCACCCGATTGAGGCCCTGCGGCCCCATGAGGCACATATAGACGGTGGCAGCCAGCGCGATCAAGGCTTCGTTGGTGCAAATGTTGGAGGTGGCCTTCTCGCGGCGGATATGCTGCTCTCGCGTTTGCAGGGTAAGCACGAAGCCGCGCTTGCCGTTCACGTCTTTGGTCATGCCGGCAAGTCGTCCCGGCATCTGGCGCACATACTTCTCTTTGGTGGCGAACAGGCCGACATAAGGCCCGCCGAACGACATCGGTATGCCCAGGCTCTGCCCTTCGCCTATGGCTATGTCGGCGTCGTACTCGCCCGGACTCTTAAGCATACCGAGCGAAATCGGGTCGAACACGATGATGAGCATCGCCCCCGCCTCATGCACCCGTCCCGCCAGGCCGTTGAGGTCGCGTATCTCGCCCAGGAAGTTGGGTTGCTGCACAATCACGCAGGCAGTGTCGGGGTCAAGCTCCGAGGCATCGTGGATGTTGGCGTCGGTCTCGACTATCTCGATGCCATGTCCACCGGCGTAGGTACGCAGCACCGCTTTGTATTCCGGGTGGGACTTGGGAGAGATGACCACCTTCTTGCGCCTGGTAATGGAGGCAGCCATAACAGCCGCCTCGCCTATCGCTGAGGCCGCGTCGTACATCGAAGCGTTGGCAACGTCCATGCCGGTGAGCTGGCAGACGAGGGTTTGGAACTCGTATATCTGCTGCAATACGCCCTGGCTCAACTCAGGTTGGTAGGGTGTATATGCAGTGTAGAACTCGTTGCGCGACATCAGCCGGTAAACGGCGCTTGGGGAGAAGTGGTTGTAAGCCCCCGCCCCCAGGAAGTGGGCGTAGTGCTGTGCGTCGGCGTTCATCTCGGACAGCCGGCGCATCTCGGCGACCAATTCGGGTTCGGCGAGCGGCGCGGGCAGGTTGATAGTGGGCGTGAGCACTTCGGGTGGAACCTCCCGGTAGAGGTCCTCCACCGCATTGAGGCCCATCGCGGCCAGCATCTCCAGCCTCTGCGCTTCGGTGTTTGGAGTATAGACCATCTGCTTGTTTTACCTCGATTCTGATCCTAAACGTCGTATTCAGACCTGGCACAGCCAATTCAGGCCCCTACAGCGCC
>JBBSIX010000032.1:0-17172 GCA_038231875.1 Chloroflexia bacterium
GCCATGCACCTTCATTAGCTCCGCCGCCGAATCCACGATCTGGTTCAACAACATGTCGAGCCTGATGATAGAGTTGAGAGAGCGAACTATCCCGTACAGTTGGGACAACCGTTCGTATGCGGTGCGCGCATGGCTGAATTGTAGCGGTTTTGTATGCAGATTCATTCGCGTAGGCCACAGGATAACTTGGCGCTCCGAACCGTATAGCACAGGATGATAATCGAACGGCACAGCGCCGGGCGACAAGTCGCTAGCTACATCATAGGACCTTTGTGGCCTTTGTCATATAGCAAAAGAGTACTTTGCGGGAGTAGGAAAAGTACCATAAGAGGCAGTTGGAGGTTGCTGTGCTGAGGAAAAGAAAGCTCCCTGCGCCCTTTTGGTTACTTACCCGGGCAGGCCACAGTGACAAAAAGGGTGGCGGAGAGTAGAATAGGGGCATGAACAATATCGAGTTCACCCTGCTCATAGCCCTGGGTGCGCTGGCCGCCGGGTTCCTGGGGTCGCTGACGGGGCTGGGAGGCGGCGTGGTGATAGTGCCCCTGCTGGCGCTGGTGTTCGGGGTAGATATACGCTATGCAATCGGGGCCTCCCTGGTGTCGGTCATCGCCACTTCCTCCGGGGCTGCCGCCGCTTTCGTCAAGGAGGGCTTCTCCAACATCCGCATCGGCATGTTCCTTGAGGTCGCCACTACCACAGGGGCGATAGCCGGGGCGTTTCTCGCGGCGATCACCCCTACCGCGTTTATAGCGGTGCTGTTCGGCTTTGTGCTGCTCTTTTCCGCCTACCTGTCGAGCCGCCCAAAAAAGGAAAACCCCGACGACGACAAGCCGGACCCGTTGGCTGTGCGCCTGAAGATGGACAGCACCTACCCCACCCCGGAAGGGCTGAAGTCGTACCACGTACACGGCGTGCCGCTAGGCTCCGCGCTGATGTTTGTGGCGGGCATACTTTCCGGTCTGCTCGGTATCGGCTCCGGCGCGGTCAAGGTGCTGGCGATGGACCAGGCGATGCGCCTGCCGTTCAAGGTGTCCACTACCACCAGCAACTTTATGATAGGCGTGACCGCAGCGGCCAGCGCGGGCGTGTACCTGAGTCGAGGTTACATCGCCCCCGGCCTCACCATGCCGGTGATGCTGGGGGTGCTGGCAGGCTCGATGACCGGGGCGCGCCTGCTGGTGAGGGCCAAAACGCGGGTGCTGCGCCTGGTGTTCAGCGCGGTGATTGTGGTGCTGGCCTTTGAGATGATTTACAACGGATTGACGGGGAACTTGTAGTATGAGCCGACCCGGAGAAGCCAAGACAACCTGGAGCGACACGCAAACCGAAACGCTAATGGGCAACCTGCTGCGAGCGGGGGTCACGCTGGCCGCCGCTATCGTGCTGCTGGGCGGCCTGCTCTACCTGATCGAACATGGAGGCGAGCAGCCCGACTACCGGGTGTTCAACAGCCAACCTGCCAACCTGCGGAGCGTCACAGGCATACTGGGGGAGGCTTTTTCCCTGTCGGGTCTGGGTC
This sequence comes from Chloroflexia bacterium, assembly GCA_038231875.1. GTDB lineage: Bacteria > Chloroflexota > Chloroflexia > QHBQ01 > JADMIH01 > JADMIH01. The sequence continues at coordinate 1,520 of JBBSIX010000032.1, forward strand.
TCATCCAGCTTGGGCTGCTGGCGCTGGTAGCCACCCCTGTGGCCCGCGTACTCTTTTCGATAGTGGCTTTCGCCCGCGAACGCGATTGGACCTACGTGGGGATAACCTTGATTGTGCTGGCGGTGCTGGCCTATAGCCTCATCGGAGGGCAGTTATAGGCGTTTTGTCCCGTTGCAGAGGTGTTCTGCCGGTGTAAGAGGTCAGGCTTGAGGTATGAACAGAGTGGGAGACAATGCTCTGTCATGCAGGGCCTCGTGCTTGCCTTATACTATTGCTTGCAGTGGCCTGAATTGGGCCTGAATGGTACAAAGCACATGACCCAAGAACCCCCGTGCCTGCGCTCTCCCCTTGTCTCCCAACATCAGGGCATACCGACAAGGACAGGCACGAGGCCCTACAGTGTCATTCTCGGTATGGTCATCTGATCCTGCACCAGTGGATCAAGAAAAGGACGTGAGCCTTCGATGAAGTTGTATCAAGCCGGCATGCTGTTGGTCGCCGTGTGCTTCCTGTTGATGGTCGGGGGCTGTGCGTCGGACGCTCCGAAGGGCGGTAGTGAGGAGGTGACGGTGTTCGCCGCAGCTTCGTTGCAGGATGCCTTTGGAGAGTTGGCGAAGGGCATGCAAGTTGTGCCCACCTACAACTTCGCAGGCTCGCAGTCGCTGGCGGCACAGCTTTCTCAGGGGGCGAGGGCGGATGTGTACGCCTCGGCTGACGACAAGAATATGCAGTCCGCTATCGAGGCGGGGAGCGTGGTAAGCGACACTCAGCAGGTATTCGCTACCAACCGGCTTGTAGTTGTGACCGCCCCCGGCAGCCATATATCGAGCTTGAGCGACCTGGCAAAGCCGGGCGTCAAGCTTGTGTTGGCGGGGCCATCGGTGCCCGCCGGCAACTATAGCTTGCAGGCGCTGGGCAAGCTGGCGGCGAGCGGGGAATACGGCGGCGACTTCGCGGACAGGGTGCAGGCCAACGTGGTGTCTCGCGAGAACAACGTGCGGCAGGCGCTCGCCAAAGTGGAGTTGGGGGAGGCCGATGGGGGCATCGTGTACGGCACCGACGCCAAATCGTCCGGCAAGCCGATAGGCACTATAGAGATACCGGACAAGTACAACGTGGCCGCGCGCTACTACATAGCGCCGGTCAAGGGAGCGAGCCACCCGGAGGCGGCAGACAAATTTATCCGGTACGTGCTGTCGGAGGCTGGGCAGAAGATACTGAGCCGGTACGGGTTCGGGCCTGCCAAATAAAAGGGACACGGATGAAATCAGCATGCAGGCCGCAGTGCCTGTTCCAAACAAAGAGGGTGGCGCGAGGGCTGCCATGCCGCCGGGCTTGAGAGGCGTGGCGGCGAGGCTCTTGTTCGCCCTGCTGGTGGCGGTGGGCCTAGCCTTCCTCACCCTGCCGGTGCTGGCGCTGCTGCTGAGAGTGCCCATTTCCGCGCTCGGCAGCTACATTACGCGACCTATCGTGCGGGATGCCCTCTTACTAAGCCTGCTTACAACCCTGGTCAGCCTGGGGCTGATGCTGCTGTTCGGCACACCGACCGCTTACTTGCTCGCCCGCCGGCGGTTTCCCGGCAAGCGGTTGGTTGAAACGCTGGTGGAGATACCGTTGGTGTTGCCGCCGGCGGTGGCAGGCGTGGCGCTGCTGCTGGCGTTCGGGCGGCGAGGCTTGTTCGGCCCCCTGATCGAGGGGGCGGGCTTCGATATAGCCTTCAGCACGGCGGCGGTTGTGCTGGCCCAGACCTTTGTGGCCGCGCCCTTCTACGTCAAAGCAGCGCGGTCGGCCTTCCAGGCTGTGCCGCGCGATCTGGTAGATGCAGCCTCCACCGACGGCGCACACGCAGGGGAGCGGTTCCGGTACGTGCTGCTGCCCCTGGCAATGCCCGGCATCGTGGGCGGGGCGGTGATGGCCTGGGCGCGCAGCCTGGGAGAGTTCGGGGCGACGATACTGTTCGCGGGCAACTTCGAGGGTCGCACCCAGACGATGCCTCTCGCCATCTACACCACCCTGGAGAGCGACCTGGACGCGGCCATCGTCATCTCCGGCATACTGGTGGTGGCTTCTTTCGGCTTGCTCATCACATTCAGGCTGCTCTCCGGCAGGCAATTGGACGTGGTGGGGCTAGGGGAGTAGAAATGTGCTATAATTGCCGCGCATATTCCCAATTTCAATGAGGAGAGGGGCTAATAGATGAGCATACTTGCGGATAAGAACAGTCGCGTGCTGGTACAGGGTGTTACGGGGCGCGAAGGATCGTTTCACACGGAGCAAATGATCGAGTACGGCACGCAGGTAGTGGCGGGCGTGACACCGCGCAAGGGGGGCGCTACTCACCTGGGCGTGCCTGTTTACGACACCGTGCAGGAGGGGGTAAAGCAGACCGGGGCCAACATGTCGCTTATCTTTGTGCCGGCGCCCTTTGCAGCCGACGCCATACTGGAAGCGGCAGAGGCGGGGCTGCCCCTGATCATTTGCATCACAGAGGGCGTGCCGGTGCTGGATATGATGCGGGTGTACGACGTGCTCAAAGAGGGCAATAGCCGTCTGATAGGGCCTAACTGCCCCGGCCTGATAACCCCCGGCGAGGCCAAGATCGGCATCATACCGGGCTACATCTGCAAGCCCGGCGGGGTGGGGCTAGTGTCGCGCTCCGGCACGCTCACTTACGAGGTGATATATGCCCTTACCGAGAAGGGGATGGGCCAGAGCACGGCTGTGGGCATCGGGGGCGATCCGATACACGGCACCGATTTCATAGATTGCCTGCGCCTTTTCCAGGACGACCCCAAAACCGAGAAGATAGTGCTGATAGGGGAGATCGGGGGCGATGAGGAGGAGAAGGCGGCAAGTTTTATCAAGGAGTACGTTACCAAGCCGGTGGCGGGCTACATCGCGGGGCGCACCGCCCCCCCAGGCAGGCGCATGGGCCACGCCGGGGCGATCATTTCCGGCGGCGCGGGCACAGCGCAGGGCAAGATAGACGCGCTTGAGGAAGTGGGCGTAAAGGTGGCGAAGATACCCACGCAGATACCGGGGCTGCTGGCGTAGCAAAGACATGCATGTAAGAATAGCCCCAAGCCCAGCAGTTTGATGATCGTTGTCAGAGAGGCCACCGCCACCGATGCGCCCGGCATCGCCCGCGTTCATGTGGACAGTTGGCGCACTACTTACAAGGGAATGATGCCCGATAGCGTGATAAACAGCCACACCTACGAGTCGCGCACACAGATGTGGAGCAGGGCGCTGAACAACCCCGACTGGCGTGGCTTTATGTACGTTGCGGAGGACAAGAGTGGGCAGATCGTCGGTTTCGCAAGCGGCGGCCCTGCAAGAGAGTACGCAGCCGGTTATGATAGCGAGTTAACAGCCCTATACCTGCTACAGGAGTACCAGGGTAAAGGGATAGGCAAAAGGCTCTTTTGGGCGGTAGTACGCAGATTAGAGGCGATGGGCTTTCGCTCGATACTAATCTGGGTGCTGGCAGGCAACGAGGCTTGCGGCTTTTATGAGAAGATGGGTGGGCGCAAAGTACGCGAGATGCAAGAAACCGTCGGCGACTTTACGCAGACCGACTACGGCTACGGGTGGAGCGACTTAGCTGCTCTCATGGAAAGCTAGCTCGCAGCAGAAAGGCACATTATCATGGAGACACACCAATGAGTGAAGACCTTCAAGCCAACCGCACTCGCGAGATAGACGACTACATCCAGGCTCTTTTCCCGCCTGACGAAGCCCTCGCCTTTACCCTTCGCAACAGCGAGGCCCACAACCTGCCCCACATCAACGTGTCGCCCAATGAGGGCAGGCTGCTCTACATATTGGCGAAGATGTGCGGGGCGCGAAAGATACTTGAGATAGGCACGCTGGGAGGCTTCAGCACTATCAATCTGGCCCGCGCCCTGCCCCCCGACGGCAAGCTGCTCTCTCTTGAGTACAGCACGCGGCATGCAGAGTTGGCTCGTGCTAATATCGTGCATGCCGGACTGCAAAAGCTGGTAGAGGTGCGGGTTGGGGCGGCGCTCGACCTGCTGCCGCAGATAGAGGAGAGCGGCGAGGGGCCGTTCGACCTCTTTTTTATAGACGCCGACAAAGAGAACTACCCAGGCTACCTGGACTGGGCCATCCGGCTGTCGCGCCCAGGCAGCGTTATCCTCTCAGACAACCTTATCCGCAACGGCGCAGTGATCAACCCCCCGCCCGACAACGAAACGGCGCAAGTAATCCACCGCTACAATCAGGAGCTTGCCGACAATCCCCGCCTGGACACGATGATTTTGCCGATTATCAGGGAGAGCATAGACGGGCTGGGGATAACGCTGGTGAAGTAGAGGGTTCGCTGTCGGGGTTGCCCACGAGCAGACCTTCATGCCTGCCCTGAATGGTAGCGGCAAGGATGGAGGACAGACACAGAGACCTGCCCCATGCGCGAACATAAGTCGGGGGCGGCCCCCTCCCAACGGGAGATAAAGCATCACGAAGCACGCTGTTTATCCCCGGTGTATATACTACGGTGTGTCATTCTGAGTAATCATGGCCCTCATGCCACAACCGACAATGAAAATGTGCGCGTCCGTAGGGGCACGGCGCGCCGTGCCCCTACCCTCCGTAATCTCTATTTTCAGAGGAGCAGGAAAGCCCAGCATAGCACAAACGTCCTTGCGGCCCTCCCAAAGTAGCCCACCAAGCCTGAGCACCCACAACCGAGTAGTGCATTGATGCGGTGCGCGCAGGGCTGCTATAATCACGGCTATGGGTCTACTGAACGACGTTTCGCAGGTGCAGCCGGCTGCGTATCCGGGTGTGCGACCTACTCTGCCCTTCCGCACGTGGTACTGGGCCTTGGTGCCGCTCCTGACGATTGTTGCCTACTTCACGGCGGTGCGAGTGGGCTTCCTCAAGGACGACCTGCAATTTCTCGCCGATGCACGCAACTATGGGTTTGACCTGGGGAGACTGGTAAGCCAGGACGCTCAGTTGCACTACGGGCTGTTCTACCGCCCGGTAGGGACCGTGCTGACGTGGCGCCTGGGGTGGCAGCTTTGGGGGGCGAACCCCTTTCCATACCACCTGGAGAGCGTGCTGATTCACGCCGCCAACGCCCTGCTGGTGGGGTTGTGGTTGGCACAGGCAAGCGGGCGGCGAGCTTTAGGGTGGCTGGCCGGTGCGTTGTTCGGGGTGTGGCCGCTGCACACTGAGGCGGTGGCCTGGCTGTCGGCGCAGTGGGACGCCCTGGCCGTGCTGTTCGGGATGCTTAGTTTGCTGCTCTTTACACGCTGGTGGCGCGCGCCGACCCCAAGACGAGTCGTGTACCTGGCTTCGCTCGCGCTCTACCTGTTGGCCCTCTACACAAAGGAAAGCATGCTCCCTTTCATCGCGATGTTCGCGATAACGGCGTGGTATGCCGGCGGGGGGTTTAGCAGAAGGAGCTTTCGGCGGCTCGGCCTGGCGCTGCTGCCTTTCTTCATGGCCCTCCTGGGTGTGCTGGCACTGCGCTTCGCCTTCTGGGGGCAGGTAGGCGGCTACCAGTGGGCGCGCTCGGACTTCGGAGAGTTCTTGTGGGACCGGCTGATAGAGGCCGTTCGCCTGCTGGTCGCACCGCTCAACCCGGCGGTTGTGGGCGCAGCAGCCGTCCAGGTAACCGGCGTGCTCACCAGCCTGCTGCTGTTGGCGGGGCTTGTTTTTTACGGCAGGCAGGAGCGGCGGTTGCTGGCGATGTCGGGCCTGTGGGTGTTGGCGGCCCTTGTGCCTGCGCTCAATTTGCGCGTGTCGCTGGTTGACATGCACAACAACCGCTTCCTCTACCTGGCTTCTATCGGCTTCTGCATGGGGGTCGCCGCCTTGATCTACTCTGCTGCTACCTCCCTGACTACGCTGCCGATGCGGAGGGCTGCAATGGCCGCCATCGGCGTGCTCATACTGGCCTGCATCGCGCTGACGTGGGCACACCTGCGCCCCTGGCACACGCTGACTGTGATGGTGGACGAGCTGGACCGGACGATGCTGAGTTTAGTCCCGCCCAGGCGTGGGGGTGGGGCGGTCTGGTATGTTGAGAACAGGCCATTCTTTTACAAGGGCGCGCCGGGCGTCGGCCTGTTCTTCGGCTACACACGCGGCGAGAGCGGTGGGGATGTGCCCGATGTAGTAGCGGTCGAGGATGCGCCTGGGGCTATCAAGGAGGTTGCGGCGCAACAGCACGATGCTTTCGCCATGCGCTTTGCGCCCGTCACTGACCCCCACTTCAGGCTCGACTATCTGACCGGCATCACCAACGAAACAGCGCCCCCCACTTTGTCCGGCCCCGACAACAACCTGCTTGTGTGGGACTTTACGGATTGTGGACAAGGGGCGTTGAGCAGATGGAAGGCGGCAAACGCCGAGGCCACCTGCGTGCCGGGCGACGGTTTGCGGCTGCTGCCGCAGTCCGGCAACCCTCAACTGCTGGGGCCGGAGGTTGCTATACAGCCGGAGGCCGCAGCAGGCCCTGCGATTCGGCTGAGAGCAGGGGTGCGCTACATTGGGGGCGCGGGAGGCCCTGCCGTGCAGAGGTGGTACTGGGCAGACGGAGTCGAGGGAGGCGGCTTCGGCAGCGCACAAAGCCGTAGCATGTACGCCAGGGAGGATGGCGGCTTTCATGTGTACTGGACGTTCCTGCAAGCCTCAGAAGTGCGGGGTGAGTTGAGAAGGTTGCGGTTCGATCCCGGACAGGCTGTGGAGGTAAAGTGGCTGGCCGCCGACGCTGTGCCGTAGGGCGCGATCTGTGGGCGCACGCCTAGTCGGTGAACTCCTGCACAAACATCTTGCCGTACAGCCCGCCGTCCAGCACGCCGATGCCAACTTTGCGAAATCCGTCCTTCAAGATGTTCGCCCTATGCCCTGGGGAGTTCATCAGGCCGGTGTGCGCGATGTCGAGGGTGGGGGCGAGGGCAAGGTTCTCACCGGCCAAGCCGAAACGGATGTTGACCTTCTCCATCCGCTTGAAGGGGTCTATGCCTTCGGGGGTTTCGTGCGAGAAGTAGCCGCGCTTGAACATGTCATCGGCGTGAGAGCGGGCCAGCAAGCGCAGTTCGGGGTCCATCGCCAAGGGCACAAGTCCGCGCGAGGTGCGCTCCTGGTTCATAAGATCGAGCATCGCCTGTTCGGTCTGAGGCTCGGTGGGGGCATCGTCCACCGTGAAGTTGAGGTTGACCGCTTCTTCGGTGACTCCACCCGATTGTGCGGGCGGCCTGACGGTAAGGAAGCCCAACGCCTCGCGTGCGGCGGGGCCGAAGATGCCCTCCAAAGGACGCTCAAGGGTCAGTGTCGTGCCCACCAGTCGCCCGGCGAGGGGCGAGTTGAGCACCTCGCTGCGTACCGAGCCTTGTAGCGGGGCGAGCGCCAGTATGGTCAGCAGCACGGCGGCGGTGATAAACCCCTGCAACGCGCCGGGCAGCACGGCCAGGGCGCGGTTGGTGGGGTCGGTTTGGAGCCTAGACAGGAGGCGGCGCAGGAGAAGCATCTCAACGAGGCCGAATACGGCCTCCGCCAACACCCACAGGCCCACAAAGGCCAGAGGCTTTGTCCAAACAGAGGGCCAGGAGAAGCGGGCCGTGAGGAAGTCGGCGGCGGCGGGATAGAGGCTGAAGGCTGCGATGAGCGCCAGGACGAAGCCTGCCAACGAAAACAGCACCGCCAGGAAGCCGCGCCTGGTGGCCGAGTACGCCCCAAAAACGACCAGGGCCGCCACCAGCAGGTCGGGCCAGGATAGTCCGCTCACGTTATTACCTCGAAGTCAACCACCACCTGCACCTCGCAGGCCGCTTTGAAAGAGGCGGCCACCCGCAAGTGCTCCGGGTGGGAGGCGTACTCGGCCAGGCCCGCCGTGTCGTCGAAGAGCATCACGAAGCAGTGGGAGAACTGCTGATTGCGCCCGCCGATCACCGGCCCCCACTGTATACCGCGAAGTGGGCCGATAAGATCGGGCAGGCGCTCGAACTCAGCCTTGAGGCGTGTGCGCTCCTCGGGGGGCACGTTGCTGTTGTAGTTCCAAAGCATGATATGTTGTATCATAGTAGCTGACCCCTATCGGCATGCGGCGCTCGAAACGGGCAAGGCCCGAAGCGTGTAACCGGCGGCGTATGTTGTACTGATAGTATAAAATATAGGGGAAGGGAAGTTCCGAACAAATCACACAGGAGGAAAGCAACAACGATGGATTCGATGCTGTCTGTATGGAAGAAGATAGGAAGATTGGGAGTGACGGCGCTGGTCGCGGGCGTGCTCAGTGTGTCGCTGGCGGCGTGCGGGAACGAAGCGCCGGCCCCCGCCGTTGGACCTACGGCCACTGTGCCCAGCGTAACCGGCGGGCAGTCAAACAGCGATACCGCGCCGTCGGACCAGCAGCCCACCACCGACACCAACCCGGTGAGCGGCGGAGGGCCTAAGAAGGACGGCCAGCAGGTGGGGATCATACTGCAAGAATGGGCCATTGTGCCGGCTAACTTGGGCATACCGGCGGGCAAAGTGACTTTCGTCGTGAAGAACGAAGGCGAAGCCCTCCACAACCTGGCGATACTAGACGCGAGCGGCAAAGAGGTGGGTAAAACACCCAACTTCAAGAAGGGCGAAGGCCCGGAGAACTTGGCCCTCGACTTGCAGCCTGGCACGTACAAGATGATCTGCACGATTCCCACCCATGCCGAAAAGGGTATGGTGGGCACGCTTACAGTCGGCAAATAGTAACAGACCTGGCAGGGAGCGACGAGGCCCGGCTTACGGGCGGGGCCTCGTCGCTCTTTTGCTTGCCCGCCACCTACCCTAAAAACGCTGTTTCCTCTATAATATCAACTATGCAAACAGCAATCAACCCATCAAGTGAAGGGGTGGAAGCAAACACGCCTGCGGTTGCCCCCGCGCCCGTAGAGCCGCCGGTAGTACAGGTAGAAAGGTTGAGTAAGCAGTTTAGAGGGGTGGGCGCGCTCCGCAACGTCAGCTTCGATATAGGGCGGGGAGAGATCTTCGGGCTGCTTGGGCCGAACGGCGCAGGCAAGTCTACCCTGCTCAAGTTGCTGCTGGGCTTCCTCAATCCTGACGGCGGCACGGTGCGGCTCTTTGGCTCCTCCGACCTGACGGCGAGTCATGCTCGCATCGGCTACTTGCCGGAGCAGCCGCGCTACCACAGCAATTTCACCGGACGAGAGTATTTGGAGTTTCAGTCGCGGCTGGCCGGCTTGAGCGGGCGCGACGCCAAAACAGTGGCGGCCCGCGCTCTTAAGACGGGAGGGCTGGAAGATGCAGGCAGGCGGCGGATACGTACCTACTCGAAGGGGATGCGCCAGAGGCTGGGGCTGGCGGTGGCCGTCAGCGCCGGGGGCGACACACCACCCGAACTGCTCATCCTGGACGAACCGGCTTCGGGCCTCGCCCCGGAAGGGCAGGCGGCGATCCGCGAGGTGCTCCTTGAGTGCAGAAAGCAAGGCTCGACTATCCTGCTTTGTTCACACCAGTTGACCGAGGTAGAGCGCATCTGCTCGCAGGTGGGCATCCTACGGGCAGGAAGGCTGGTGGCCCTGACTGCGCTGCACGACGAGTCACGGGTAATGATAACGGCAACGCCTCGCCCCAGGGCTATGGAACTGGCCCCACACCTGGTCGAGTACCTGGAACACCTGCACCCGTCTGTGGCTATCAAGGGTGGGGTGCAGCCTGAAGAACCGTTGTACGTAAGCCTACCCACCGGCCCCTCTGTGGCCCATTCAGCCGCCCTCAAAGCCGCCGCGATACGGGCGATTGTGGATGCCCTGTGGGATATAACAGCGGTGCGAGTGGAGCACCGCGACCTGGAAAGCATCTATTTACAGGCGGTGCGCCCCTCGACAAAAGAGGCCGGCAAGCCGGACCAAAACGGCAAAGCCGGCGATGTTCAGGTAGCGATGACGGGCAAAACGCCGGGGCAGGCGATGCCGGCGGACGGGGCCGGCGCGGGAGAAAACAGCTCGCAGGACGCTGAAAGAGAGACTGCCGTGTATGCTGCTGCCCCCACCACAGGGGCAGAGAGCAACGGCCCCTCCACCGAACCGCTGCCCCCGCTACCTACCAGGGCCGCCCCACAGACCCAGCCGCAGCCCGATGAAGCGCCGCTTGAGGAAAGATGGGCGAGCGAACTCGGCAGAAGATACCCTGAGCAAGAGGAGCGATAAGATTGGAAGCAACAGCCCAACAGCCGGTTGCCCCACCGCAAACTTCGGCGCCGGCGATACAGGCCAGGCGCAACCCACCTGTGTTCGGGCAGCTGGTGCGCTTTACGTTGCGCGATTACTGGCGCACTGCCTGGCCGTTCCTCAATCTGGCCATACTGGTGGCGGTACACAGCCTTTTCTTCAAGTATCAGTCGGGCCAGGGCCACTTTTTCGCTGTAGAGTATGCGGCAACGGCTGGGCTGGCTCTACTAAGCACGGCGGTGGTATTCGCCAGAGCAGGCCGTGCCGAGTCGTATGCGATCCTGGCGCGGCAGGTTCCCCACGCGGTGTACACAGGCGCGCTGATGCTGTCGGGGTGGATAATCGCCGGCGTAGGCTACCTGCTGTCAACGCTGTTCGACGTGCTCTACTTCAGCCGGTGGATCACGGGGCAAGCGCCGTTGGAGTGGCGAACACCCACCAACTACCTGATGGGCAGCATACCTGTGCTGGTGGCGGCAGCGTTCGTTGTGTGCCTGACGGCCCTGCTGTCGTCGTTCGTGACCACCTCGGCGGTGCGCCTGGGGATCATGGCGACGATAGCGGTGCTGGTGATGTCGTTCGACAGCCGCAACTTTCCGGTGGATATACTGCGGCCCTACTTGCAACTGGTGCCGCCGGTGCTGGCTCCCGTAGCCGGCGCGCTCAAGTTCGCCACCGAGCCTGACAATATCGCCGTCGTATCGCTGGGGCTGCTGGCGGGATACACTTTCTTGATGGCAGCAGCAGCGATAGTTATGTCGAGTAACCGCGAGTTGATTCTGGAGTAAGGAGCCTTCGATGGAAAGCCGGCCCGATTCTATACTGTCAAGCAACCCGATCCCCTGCGGCAAGGACGGGCCGCGCGTATCGGATATAGCGTGGCGGCCCAGCCCGGCCTACCTTGAGAGGTCGCGCTTGCAGGCTTTTATGCTGGAGTTGGGAGTGGCCGGCTTCGAGGAGTTGCTCAAAAAGGCGGCGGCGGGGCCAAGCTGGTTCTGGGGCGCGGCTGTGAAAGACCTGGGCCTGGAGTTTTATACCCCATACGAGGAGGTTCTGGACACCAGCCGGGGTTGGCAGTGGGCCAGATGGTTTACCGGCTCGCAGTACAACTACGTACACGACGCTCTGGACAAGCGGGCTGAGGGGGAGGACCGCGACAAGCCGGCTATTATCTTCGAGGGCGAGGAAGGCGTCATACGCACGCTGACCTACGGGCAGTTGTCGGCTGAGGTAGGCAAGTTCGCGAACGGCTTGCGCTCGCTGGGCGTGGAGAAGGGCGACCGGGTGGGGCTGTTCATGCCGTTCACCCCTGAAGTGGCCGTCGCGATGCTGGCTTGCGGTAAGATCGGGGCTATTTTCATCCCGATCTTTTCCGGCTATGCCGCGCCGTCTGCGGCCACGCGCCTCAGCGACTGTGGGGCGAAGGTGCTGGTGACGGCTGACGGTTTCACGCGGCGAGGCAAGGTCATCGCACTGAAAGAGGTGGCCGACCAAGCAGCCGATGCCGCGCCTTGTGTGCAGAAGGTGGTCGTCTACCGCAGGCTTGGGCGAGAAGTGCCCTGGGATGAAGGGCGAGATGTGTGGTGGGACGAGTTGATGGAGGGGCGGAACGCAGAGTTGGAGACGGTGCGTACCGATGCGGAAGACCTCTACATGATCATCTATACATCCGGCACTACGGGCAAGCCGAAGGGCGCACAGCACGTCCACTGCGGCTTTCCGGTCAAGGGCGCGCAAGACATGGCCCACTGCTTCGACGTGCAGCCCGGGGATATACTGTTTTGGTACACGGATATCGGCTGGATGATGGGTCCCTGGGCGATTAGCGGGGCGTTGATGCTGGGGGCTACCCTCTTTATGTACGACGGCACGCCCGACTTCCCGGAGCCGGACCGCCTTTGGGCCATGATCGAACGACATCACATTACCCACCTGGGCATCTCGCCCACCGCCATACGCGCCCTGATGACGCAGGGCGACGAGTGGGTAGACCGCCACGACCTCTCCTCGCTGATGTTCCTCGGTTCGACCGGCGAGCCGTGGAACCCCGACCCCTGGTGGTGGTACTTCCAGAAAGTAGGGGGGAGCCGCTGCCCGATCATCAACTATTCGGGCGGCACGGAAATATCGGGCGGCATATTGTGCTGCAATCCGCTTTTGCCGATCAAGCCGTCCTCGTTCAATGCGCCTGTGCCGGGTATGGCCGCAGACGTAGTGAACGACGCGGGCGAGCCGGTGCGGGGCGAGGTGGGCGAGCTTGTGCTGCGAGGCCCCTGGCCCGGTATGACGCGCGGCTTCTGGGGCGACCCGCAGCGCTACACCGACACTTACTTTTCCAGGATACCCAACGTGTGGGTGCATGGCGACTGGGCGCAGATAGACGAGGACGGCTATTGGTACATCCTGGGCCGCTCGGACGACACGATCAAAGTGGCGGGCAAGCGGCTCGGTCCGGCGGAAGTAGAATCGGCGGCGGTGAGCCACCCGTCGGTGCGGGAAGCGGCAGCCATCGGTGTGCCCGACGAGATCAAGGGGGAAGTCGTAGTGGTGTTCGTGGTGCCGGTGGGACAGAGCGAACCGAGCGATGCCCTCCGCAAAGAGATCAGGGATGCGGTGACGGCGCAGCTTGGCAAGAGCCTTGCGCCCAAGAAGGTGCTGTTTGTGAGCGACCTTCCCAAGACGCGCAACGCCAAAATCATGCGGCGAGTGATCCGCGCTCGTTACCTGGACGAGCCGTTGGGCGACATCTCGTCGTTGGAGAACCCGGCGGCGGTTGAGGGGATCGCAAACGCCAGGTGAGCAGCCTAGATGTTGGGAGTGAGGATAGAGGATAAATGAGGCTTGTATCGTTTAGAGCAGACAACGGGGAAACGCATATAGGGGTGCGGCGGGGGCGTAGCAGCGAGGCGCTGGACCTGACGGTGTGGCTGTCGCTCAAGAAGGCGCTGCCGCAGTTCGACATGACGGAGTTGATTACGATGGGCAGGACGGGGTTGAGACTCGTACATGAGGCGTTGGAGGCTTCCGACGACGAACTGCGCGAAGCAAACGCGCTGGTAGAGATACCGGACGAGCGGTTGCTTGCGCCCATCCCGCGCCCCCGCAAGAACGTGCTCTGCCTGGGGCGTAACTACGCCGAGCACGCAGCCGAGTCGTCGAGGGCCTGGGGAGAGGCGGGCGAGCAGAAACCGCCTTCGTACCCTACCATCTTCACCAAAACGCCCACCACCGTGATCGGCCCCTATGCGCCTGTACCGTATGATGCCGAGATCAGCACGCAGCTTGATTGGGAATGCGAGCTTGCGGTGATAATAGGTAAGGCGGGCAAAAATATTAAGCGTGAGGACGCCGGCGATTACATATTCGGCTACATGGTCCTCAACGACATATCGGCCCGCGACATCCAGCAGCGGCACGGCGGGCAATTCTTCAAGGGCAAGAGCCTGGACGGTACGTGCCCTTGCGGGCCGTGCATCGTCACGGCGGACGAGTTGGTCGACCCGAACAACCTGAAGCTGTGGACCCGCGTCAACGGCGAGGAAAAACAGCACGACAACACATCTTCGATGATGCTGGACGTTGAGGGCACGGTCGAGGCCGTATCGCTGGGGATGACGCTCGAACCGGGCGACATAATCGCCACCGGCACACCGGCAGGCGTGGGCTTTGCACGCACCCCGCCGGAGTTCTTGCGCCCAGGCGACGTGGTGGAGTGTGAGATTGAGGGTATTGGGACCATTCGGAACGTCGTAGAGAGCGCGTAAGGCGTGTGATACGATATTTTTTGCGCTGAGGGGTTGGAGGGCATTTTGCTTACACAGGAAGAAGTACGGCATGTGGCTATGCTGGCGCGGTTGGGGCTGACCGATGAGGAAGTGGAGACGTTGCGGGGGGAGTTGGGCCAGGTGCTTGAGTACATCAATATTCTGCAGAGTGTGGATACGTCGGCTGTAGAGCCAACGGCCCAGGTGTTCTCCCATCTCAATGTGGTGCGCCCCGATGCCGACCGGCCCTCCATGCAGCCGGAGGAAGTTCTGCTGAACGCGCCGGAGCGGGAGGGCGCGTTCTTCAAGGTTCCGGCTGTGCTGGGGGATACCGAGGCAAGCGCAGAAGGAGCGGTTAGCGACAATGGCTGACGTGGAGGATCTAGGCAGGCAGACGGCATTTCTCCCCATCCACGAGGCAAGGGAGAGGCTGGATAGCGGGCAGGTGTCGTCGAGAGAGCTTACCGAGGCGGCGTTACGGCAGATAGCCGAGGCGGACGGGGTTATCAACGCATTCACGACGGTGACGGCGGATAGGGCGTTGGAAGCAGCCCGCGAGTTCGACAGGCGGCGTGCGGCGGGCCATGCCCCACGTTCGGCCCTGGACGGCGTTCCGATGAGCCTCAAAGATGTGCTTATTACCCAGGGCGTAGCCACCACCTGCGGTTCGCGGCAGTTGGAAAGCTTTGTGCCGCCGTTCAACGGCACTGTGCCGGCCAAACTGGAGGCGGGCGGGGCGGCGCTGCTGGGCAAGACCAACTGCGACGAGTTCGCGATGGGTTCGTCCACCGAGAACTCGGCCTGGGGTGTGAGCCGCAATCCCTGGGACACAGGCCGAGTGCCGGGCGGCTCGTCGGGCGGGTCGGCGGCGGCGGTAGCTGCGGGCATGGGTCTGTTCTCGCTGGGAACCGACACCGGGGGCAGCGTGCGCCAACCTGCCGCCCTGTGCGGTGTGACCGGCCTCAAGCCGACGTATGGGCGGGTGTCTCGCTACGGCCTGGTGGCTTTCGCTTCCTCTCTCGACCAGATAGGCTCCTTTACCCACGATGCCCTGGACGCGGCTATCGTGCTGGAAGCAATCGCCGGACAAGACAGTTGCGACTCTACTTCGCAGCCTGTGGAGGTTCCCCCCTACAGCAGTATCCTCAAAAAGCAGGGCAGTTCGCTGCAAGGCATGACGATAGGGGTTGTACGGCCCACCCCACAGATGGAAAATAGCGGCGGGTTGGACCCGGCTGTGGACAAGGCAGTGAGAGAGGCCATAGAGGCGCTGCGCGAGCGGGGAGCCAAGGTTCAGGAGGTGGACCTGCCGAACATCGAGTATGCCTTGGCCGCCTACTATATTATCGCGCCCGCCGAGGCAAGCTCCAACCTGGCTCGCTACGATGGCATGAAGTACGGCTACAGCGACCGAGATGCCGCCGGCTCGGTGGCTTCGATGCTTGCAACGCGGGACTACGGCTTCGGCCCGGAAGTGAAGCGGCGTATCATGCTGGGAACTTACGCTTTGAGCGCGGGTTACTACGATGCTTTCTACAAGAAGGCGCAGCAAGTACGCACGTTGATAGCCGAAGACTACAAGCGGGCCTTCAAGCAGGTAGACGCCATAGTCAGCCCCACATCGCCCACCGTAGCCTTCAAAATTGGGGAGAAGGCGGACGACCCGCTCGCTATGTACCTAACCGAC
>JBBSIX010000033.1:0-17128 GCA_038231875.1 Chloroflexia bacterium
CAATATCGCTCTTAATAGGAGGAAACAACAATGAACAAATTCAAACATTATGCGGCTACAGCTACCCTGCTGGGTCTGGCTGCCCTGGGCCTGGCTGCCTGCGGCGATACCCCCACATCCACTCCGCCCCCACCACCCACTTTCACCCCTGAGCCGCCCACCGCCACCCCTGAACCGCCTACCCCTACCGTTGAGGTGATGATCCCAACAGCCACCACCGCATCTTCATCAGGCGCCATGAGCGGACCGGCTGCCGACATGCTACAGAAGGCCGAGGCCGCGATGAAGGGCCTTACATCATATCATTTCGCAATGAACCTTGAGACGGGCGGCGCTGTGGCTGTATCGGCCAACGGCGACTTCGAGGCTCCTGACAAGATGCGCCTGAACATGGACCTCGGTAGCATGACCGGCACGGCCGGCACAGGTATGCAGGAGATATTGATCGTCGGCCAGGACGGGTACATGAAGAACCCAGTCGGCGAAGGCTATATCAACATGGGCACCAGCGGGGCCTCTATTGCACAGAACTTGAACCCTCAGCAGTTCACGGGCATTGCCTCGCTCGCTCAGGGCGCCACCGTTGTCGGCGACGAGACGGTGGACGGCGTGGAGACTACCCACATCAAGCTCAGCTACAACGCGGACAAAGCCGCCGGCGATGCGGCGAAGGCAGCAGGCCAGCCGACCCCCGCTGCCGGTATGGGTAGTACCAACGCCGACATGTGGCTCGACAAAACCGACAACTACATACGAAAAATACAGGTTGTTACGGATACATCCGCCGTGCCGGGAGCTACTCAGCCTGCGACAGGCCTTTCTACCGTGACAATCACCTACTCCAACTTCAACGAAGCGATCAACCCTCCTATCGAAAAGCCCGCCGACGTTAGCACAATGCCCGGCGCTGAGATGATGGGTACGGCAGTAATGCCCGGTGAAACACCCACACCGTAGCTTTGGCACAGCAAAAAGAACCCCTCCCGCAAGAGACGGTAGGGGTTCTTTCTTTGGCGCCGTGTGTGCTATTCAGCAAGCGGCAGCCGCAGCAACCGCGCTGCGTTGTCCCCAAGCACAGCCCTCTGTTCGTCAGCCGTCAAGCCGCTGGAGGCCACTCGCTTGAGGAACTTGGCCTGCGACAGCAAAGGGTAGTCGGTTCCCCATAGAATGCGCTCTGCCCCAACCAAACGAGCGGCTACGGGGAAGATCTCGGCACTGTACAAGAAGGTAGAGGCGGCGCTGTCGTAGTACACGTTGCGGAGCGTTTCCTTTATCTCAGGCATAAGCTCGTAGAAAGGCAACCCGCCTCCCCAGTGGGCGAACACGATCGTAAGTGCGGGGAAGTTTCGTGCCAACTGCAAAAGCTTGGGCGGGGTGACGGTTCCCTTGCCCGCGTACAGATGACCCACAGGCTCGCTTGTGTGGGTGAGCAGAGGGCGCCTGTGTTGAAGGAGCGCCTCCACCGCGTCGGCCAGCACCCACTTGTCCTCGATATCGTAGCGCTGGCCGTCCGGCCCCAACTCGCCCAGGCCCATCAGCCCGGCGGACAGGCAGCGGTCGAGTTCCTTAGCATCGCCGGCATCGAGAGGCTGCACGCAAGCAAAGCCGATTAGCTTGTCGGGAAAGCGGGCAACGGCATCGAGGATGTAGTTATTGTGCTCGCGGCAGAGCGCGCCGTCCTTCCAGGGGAAGCCCATGACGACGGTGCGGTCCACCCCCGCCGCTTCCATAGAGGCCACCACGTCCTCGGCAGAGGCCAGGCGACGCTTGGGGTCGGCGTAGAGTTGCGCGAACCAGGCATCCCTCGCCAGGTAGTCCTCCCGTCCGGCCCGCATTTCGTCCGAGAAGATATGAGCATGGAAATCAATTATCACGCTGATGGACCGGAGCCGTGCCGTAGGAGCAGCATCGTGTAGACCCTACTTTACACCACACGCTCGGTCACGCGCCGCTCTACAGTGGATTGCACAGGGCGAACGGTTTGCATATAGCCGATGAACATGACCAGCACGCCGAGCACCATAGTGGGATAAAGAAAGTCATCGTTGAGGAAAAGACCCTTCACCGTGCCTCCCAGCGCCACCAGCAATGTGCCCAGAGCAATCAGGAACACCCCGATCATGCGCTCCTTCATTATGCGCTTACGTCGGAACAAAATGCCCGACAGCAGCGCACCGCCAATCACCACCACCGAGCCTACCCCGCTGAACAGGCCCGCCAGCAGGCGTGGCGTGGTGTTGATGCTGAACAGAGCCTTGTAATCAATAAACTGGCTATGATTAAGCACAGAGGCGACCACCGGCACTGTGTAGAGGCTGTACACGCTATAGGCTGCAAGCAACAGCGTCAGGGCCGTCACAACGTTGGCTACGCGCCGCCGGGCCATCAAATAGACTGTGCCCAGCGCAAGAAAGCCCACGTTCAGGATAGCGCCCGTAAGGTAGAAAGTGCGCGCCAGAAACTCGTTCCAGGCTCCGCTCACATCAGCGTAAACCTGGCAGGCCGCACCAACCGCAAACAGCAGGAAGGCCACAGCCCACATCAACTCGTGCGGACGCCGCTTGCCGCCCAAATAGCGACTGAGCAGCACAATCGTAAACGCCCCCGCGATCACCGTTGCAGACAGAGGCAGCATCGTCAAGACAGGAAACACAGGCATAAGGCCCCTCCCCGGCAGACCAGTCGAGCAAGCGCTATCATAGCAGGTCGGCACGTTGTTAGCAGTAGTGTACACAAGCCGGAGCCGGCAAGCAAGAGGAATATGATTAACATCGCATATAAGACCATGTAAGTGTTCAGCTTGAGTATCGAGGTGTCCTACTGTCGTGGTGGAGGACTCGTGAAGGATGGCCCCTACACGCCATTGGCCCACTTCAAGTCTGACCACTCACTACACACACGTAAGCGATCAGACTTGGGGGTGCAGGGGAGAATCCCCTGACGGGAGTTTGGGGGTGTCCCCCAAGCCTTCTCTTGTAACAACTCCCCACCCACACGTGGGAGGGGTTGGGGGTGGGCGTTGGCAAGGCAGGATGCCAATTTCCTAGACCCCAACTCTGACCGCTTACACACGTAACACGACTTTGACTCCTTAGCACAGATGAGTTATAATCAAGGCGCGTTGATGATCCGGGGTCGTCTAACGGTAGGACAGCTGCCTTTGGAGCAGTCGGTTGGGGTTCGAATCCCTGCCCCGGAACACACAAGCCCTTAACAAAGCCGGCTCCGCACCTAGTGTTGAGCCGCGCATATCACGACAACAGAGTTGGACAAGAACAGGGTATGCCAGTGGCCGCTGCACACAGTGCAGAGGAAAGTCCGAGCTGCATAGAGCGGGGTGCCGCGTGAAAGCGCGGGAGGGGCCGGTCGTGGGTCCCGACAGTCCATATCGGCATCTTTGCGCGCATGCACAAAGGTGAGAGCAACAGAGACCAATGCCGCTCCTGAACAGGGGCGGAGTGAAAAGGGCAATCCTCCTTGCAGCAATCTCCGACACGACCGCAGTGCGTAGGCGCAATCCTGTGTACGAGAGGTGGCTCGCCGAGCCGGTCGGAAGTGAGAGCAGCTACCGAGGCGACGAGGTAGCCGGTCCCGCCAGGGGCCGAGATAGATGGCTACTAATACAGAACTCGGCTTATTAGCACGTCCTGTTCCCTACCAACTCTAAACACGTGGTGGCTGTAGTTCAATGGCAGAGCGCTTCACTGTGGATGAAGATGTTGTGGGTTCGAGTCCCATCAGCCACCCCTCCTGCGGGTTCTAGAAACTAGAACCCGCATTTTGTTTCCCCCGCGCCTCCTCACTGGAAGATTAGAAGCACACTTTACAGCCGGTTAATCTGATTTTGCCGCCAGTCCGTTAGCTTAAGTGCCGGAACCTTTCGGAAATATGACAAAATTGCCAGTTATTTCACCCAAAAGGCCGACAAGACAAACATCAACTAATGAGAGGAGTTAATAAGCATGGATATGCAGCAAGAAAACAGTGTAGACCGCCGCGACCTAGTGAAGGGCGGACTCAAGGTGGGCGCAGCTGCCGGATTGGCGGCCCTGGTGCTCGGCGTCAATAAGGGGGGAGGCACGGTATTCGCCCAGGCAGCGTCCCCGTTCAAATCGGACGTTGACGTACTAAACTACGCCCTCACCCTGGAGCATTTCGAGGCCGAGCTTTACCGTGTGCTGACGGGACTAGGCAAACTGCAAGGCAAGGACCTTCAGTATGTGCAACTGTTCGGCATGCAGGAAGCAGCCCACGTGAGCGCCGTTACAGACGCGATCAATAAGCTGGGCGGCACACCTGTAAAGAAGGGCGAATATAACTTCGCCGCCGCAGGGCCGACCAACACCCGCGAAGATGTCCTCAAGATACTCGCCACAGTCGAGGCAGTGGGCGTGAGCGCCTACCAGGGCGCGGCAGGCTTCATTCAGAACCAGGACATCCTGGCCGCCGCCGCTTCCATCATGGAAGTTGAGGCACGCCACACCGCCATCATTCGCGGTCTGGTCGGGCTTTTCCCTGCCCCTGACGCATTTGAGATGGCCCGAACCCCCGACGAGGTACTGAAGATCGTTACCCCGTTCTTCAAGAGCTAGTTTTTCTACCGAGGCAAACCAACCGGGCGACGTGAGTGGCCCGAATGAGAGGAGACAACCTTAAAATGAGCGAACATTTGATATCTGAAAGTAAAAAAGGTCTGACACGCCGCCGATTCCTGATAAGCACAGGTGGCGTGGCAGGTGGTCTGGCGCTGGCTGGAGCCGGCGGCCTGGGCAGCGCGGTAATCGGCGGAGGCTCCTCCGGCAGGGGCATCGCTTATGCCCAGGCCCTCAAGACCGACATGGACATCCTACAGTACGCCCTTACCCTGGAGCACCTCGAAGCTACCGCTTACGATGCAGCCAACGCAAGCGGCCTGCTCAAGGGCACAGCCGCCGACCTGTTCAAGGTGTTCGGCGATCATGAGCACGCCCACGTAATGGCGCTGACCGACACGATCAAGAAGCTGGGCGGCACACCCGTAGCGGCCCAGGACAAGTATTATTTCCCCAAGCTGGAGTCCCAGGAGCAAATAGTAAGCTTGTTTGCCACTGTCGAAGAAGTGGGCGCCAGTGCATACCTGGGCGCGGCTCCCTTGCTCAAGGACAAGAGCCTGCTGGCCGCCGCCGCCTCCATTGCCAACATCGAAGCACGACATGCTGCCTCGTTCAAGGCGTTCATGAACGACCCAATGCCTTCCCCGGCATTCGCCAAGCCCCTCAGCTACGATCAAGTGATCGCAGCCGTCACCCCCTTCTTGAAGCCCAGCAGCGCCCCGGCCGGTCAGTATTATACGACCGACAAGCCTGCCGACTCTTTGCAGACGGCTGTCAACCGCGTGGACTCGGTCAAGGCCGACAATCTGCTCTACTTCCCGGAGACGGGGCACACCGTGTCCGGCCCGTTCCTAGCCTACTGGCGCAAGAACGGCAACCTCGCACAGTATGGCTACCCCATCACCGAGCCGTACCGGGGCACTAACCGCACCGACGGAAAAGTGTATGTGCAGCAGTACTTCCAGCGAGCGCGCTTTGAACTGCACCCTGAGTACAAAGGCACACAGTACGAAGTGGAGCTTGGTCTCCTGGGGTCAGAGCAACTGTTCCGCGACATTATGAGCGGCGGCCAGCCCTTATAGAAGGATTGAGGCGACCGTAAAGAAGGCACAGAGCGGGCCGCACGGCCTGCTCGGCCTTTTGAACCTGTAAAGGAGATATGCGATGTTAGGACTTGGACCGACTGAGCTGGTGCTCATCCTGGTTTTAGTGCTTGTGCTGTTCGGCGCGGGCAAACTGCCGCAGGTGTTCAGTTCTTTGGGCAAAGGCATCAAGGAGTTCCGCGATGCTTCCGGTGATCAACCGGCCACGACCGAAACCAAAAGCTAAATAGAACCGTTTATAAGACGCTAAGACGAGTAGAACCCACACGGGTTCTATTTGTTTTTCTGCCGTTTTCCCTTTGGGGCCATCCGCTTTCGCGCACCTGCGGCAGGTGCGCCGCCGGAGGCATAACGTGACAGGGGCCGCCGTGTTCCCTTATAATCTGTTCATGGCAACAGAACTCGACACCTCCACCCCCGCCCCACCCCAACAAGGCCCCTCGACCGAGCGCGAAGATATACAGGAGATGGCAGCCGCCCTAGAAGCGTTGCTCTTTGTGTCCCCGGAAGCCGTCGGCCTAGCCGAGCTTAGAAGAACGCTGGCCGTGCGGCAAGGCACGCTGGAGCGCGTGGTGGAGCACCTGGGCAAGACGCTCTCGGAGGGGCAGCGCGGCCTGCGTTTGCAGAGGCACAACGGCGCTCTACGCCTGGTCACGGCCCCCGAGGCAGCCCTCTACATCGAGAAGCTGAAAGGTCGCCAGACCACCCAACGCCTGTCGGAGGCCGCTCTGGAGACGCTGGCGCTGATCGCATACACTCAGCCCGCTACGCGCCCCCAGATCGAGGCGGTGAGGGGGGTGGATTGCAGCGGCGTGGTAAACACACTCCTCCAACGCGGCCTCATCGAGGAAGTAGGACGGCTCGACACGGTGGGCCACCCTGTTCTATACGGCACCACCCTGGCCTTCTTACAACACTTCGGCCTCGAAACACCCGGCCAACTGCCTCCCATGCGAGAGGTTTAGTCCCACCCGGAGGTTGCGCGTAGCGCCGCCGGCTATGCCTCCGCCGTCGAAAGGTTGCCTGCCCGTAGCTCGGCCACACAGCCTTCGAGCACGTCCAGGGCGTACTCTATGTCTTCGGGCAAGTTGTCTATGCCCACAGTAAGGCGCAGGCTGCCCTGTGCCAATTCTCTGGGCACACCAATGGCGCGCAACACGTGGCTCGGCTCGGTGGAACCTGAAGCGCAGGCCGCGCCGCTGGAGGCTCCGATGCCGCGCATGTCCAGCTTGAGCAGCATCGTTTCGCCCTCCACGCCCTCGATGCAGAAGTTGGCATTGTTGGGCAAGCGGTCTGTCGGATGGCCCATCAAGTAAGAGGCCCTTATCCGCTCGGTGATGCCCGAAATAAGCCTATCGCGCAGGCCCCGGACGTAAGGCCCTGCCGTTGACAAGTTGCTTTGTGCCCGCGCAAAGGCCGCGCCCAAACCCACTATACCCGGCACATTCTCGGTTGAGGCCCTGCGCCTGCTTTCCTGCGAGCCGCCGTGCTGCTGGGGCAAAATGGGAGTGTTCGTCTTGATATAAAGCACACCCACGCCTTTTGGCCCATAGAACTTGTGCGCCGACAGCGACAGCATGTCCACACCCAGCCTGCCAACATCGAGGTCCATCGAGCCGCCCGCCTGCACAGCGTCGGTGTGGAACAGCGCACCGCCTGCGTGGGCGATGCGGGCTATCTCCTCAATGGGCTGGATCGTGCCGATCTCATTGTTGGCGTACATAATGCTCACCAGCACAGTGTCGGGGCGCATGGCCCGGCCCACGTCGTCGGGAGACACTTTGCCGTAGCGGTCCACAGGCAAGGTAGTCACCTCAAAGCCATGATGCTCAAGTTCCTCCGCGGAGTGGAGGATAGCGTGGTGCTCCACTTCCGAGATGATAATGTGGCCTGGCCCCAGGTTGGGCTGCTTGTTGGGCACAGCGCCCCGCCGGTATGCCCAGGCGACGCCTTTCACCGCCAGGTTGTCCGACTCGGTGCCCCCTGAGGTGAACACAACCTCGCGAGGCCGGCACTGTAGCGCCGAGGCCACCTGGCGCCGCGCACCCTCCAGCCCTTGATGTGCCGCACGCCCCCAGGCATGCACGCTGGAAGGGTTGCCGTAGCGCTCGGTAAAGTAGGGAAGCATCGCCTCCACCACCTCCGGCAGCACGGCAGTGGTGGCTGCATGGTCCAGGTAGACCGACCGCTTGGGCAGACCGTTGCTTGATGATGTGCCGTTTGTATGTATGCTCATGGTTGCGTATCCTTTTGTTTAAGTAAGCCTGTGTTACGTTGGAGGACCTGTGGCCGACTTTTGTTTCTATTATAACACCTGCTACAGCACCTCTGCATCTACAACATGAGAGTGCCCCCGCACGCCATATTGCGACCGTCTTGACCATCGCAGTAGCAGACAATGTGCCACAACTACATCTTCAGACGGAGCATACTGGGCTACAAGGACGCTTGACGGCACACGTGTCTGCCTTTATAATAGAATCAATAGAGCTAAAGACTTTGACCGGGACGAGTAGCCGCGCACGGGACGCCCAGAGAATAGGGGCCGTAGGCTGAGAGCCTCTAAGCGCAAGGCACGGCGAAAACCGCCCGCGAGTCGTATCGCCCAAAGCCCCTGAGACCAGGGTGCAAGTATGCAGTACCGGCCGGCCCCGTTACAGGCCACAAGAGGACGCCCCGCGCTGCCTGCGCTACTGTGGAGCCGGAACGTCAAACTTGGGTGGAACCACGTGAGCTACAACCTCTCGTCCCATTATGGACGAGGGGACATTTGTTCTTAAGCGGCAGTTGTTGCCGCCGGCAACCGAGTAATACTTAATCGCAAGAGTGAGGTGGATATTATGGACAACGACTTGATACAGGTGCCGGTGCCGGAGGAGGCCCAGAGAGACGAACAGCAGGCGTATCTGGCTCGCATGCGGCACTCGGCGGCGCACTTGATGGCGGGGGCGGTGGTGGACCTCATACCGGAGGCCAAACTGGGCATCGGCCCTGCCATCGAGGACGGCTTCTATTACGACTTTGAACTGCCCAATCCTCTCTCCCAGGAAGATCTGGATAGGATAGCCGAGCGCATGGGTGAGGTACGGGCGACACATGCTGAGTACAAGTACGAGGCTATCTCCCGCGAGCAGGCTTTGGAGATGTTCAAGGACCAACCTTACAAGCTGGAACTGATACGCGACCTTCCTGAAGATGTGCAACCCTCCGTCTACCGGCATGACGGCTTCGTGGACCTATGCCGGGGGCCGCACGTCGCCAACACCGAGGAGATAGGCCCGTTCAAGCTCCTGTCGGTAGCGGGGGCCTACTGGCGCGGCTCGGAGAAAAATCCTATGCTCCAGCGCATCTACGGCACGGCCTGGCGTTCGCAGGACGAACTTGACGCCTACCAGCATCGCGTGGAGGAGGCGGAGCGGCGGGACCACCGGCGCGTGGGCAAAGAGCTGGACCTCTTTTCGATGCACGAGGACGCGGGGCCGGGCCTTATCTACTGGCACCCTAAGGGCGCGCTGATGCGGGTGCTTATTGAGAATGTCTGGCGCGAGGAGCATCTCAAGCACGGCTACGACATCGTGTTCACGCCTCATATCGGCAAAAGTTGGCTGTGGGAGACCAGCGGCCACCTCGACTTCTATCGTGACAACATGTACGACGCGATGGACGTGGACGGGCAGGAGTACTTCCTCAAGCCGATGAACTGCCCCTTCCACATCCTGATGTACCAGACGAAACGCCGCTCCTATCGCGAACTGCCCCTGCGCTGGGCCGAACTGGGCACTGTGTATCGCTTCGAGCGGTCGGGGGTACTGCACGGCCTACTGCGGGTGCGCGGCTTTACGCAAGACGACGCCCACATCTTCTGCCGACCCGATCAGATAGAGGGCGAGATAGAGCGCGTGCTCGACTTTACGCTGCACATACTTGGCATTATGGGCTTCCACGAATTCGAGGTGTACCTATCTACGCGCCCCGACAAGTCTGTGGGCGACATCGCCGACTGGGAGCGAGCAGAGGAGGCGCTCCAGCAGGCTTTGGAGGCGAAGAATTTGCCGTATAAGGTAGATCAGGGGGGTGGGGCGTTCTATGGCCCCAAGATAGACCTGAAGATCAAGGACTCGCTGGGTAGGGCGTGGCAATGTACGACAGTGCAGTTCGACTTCAACATGCCTGAGCGCTTCGACATGATCTACATCGGCGAAGACGGGCAGGAGCACCGCCCCTACATGGTGCATCGTGCCTTGCTCGGCTCGATGGAGAGGTTCTTCGGCGTGCTGATCGAGCACTACGGCGGGGCGTTCCCGCTTTGGCTGTCGCCGGTGCAGGCCGTAATTATCCCGATCTCGGACGTAAAGCATATGGACTACGCACGCGATGTCGTGGCGCGGCTGCGGGAAGCCGGCATACGAGCGGAGGTTGACGACCGCCGGGACCGCATGGGCGCCAAGATCCGCGACGCACAGTTGCAGAAGATACCATATATGCTTATAATTGGCGACAAAGAAAAAGAAGCAGGCGCGGTAGCCGTTCGTCTACGCTCCGGCGAAGACCTCGGCGCAGTACCGCTGGACGAGTTGAAGGCGAGAATGGTGGAGGAAGCGACAAGCAGGGCCTAACGAGAGGTCGCCGGGGATGCCCCTCGCCTGGGGCGGGGTGTCCTCGGCCTCTCTAGATATTCAAGGAGAATAAGATGGGCATAATCGGCAAAACAGTGCGGTTTGTGGCGGGCCTAAGCCTGGGCGCGGGGATCGGGGCGGCGGCTACGCTGCTGGTGGCCCCCCAGTCGGGCAAGATCAGCCGCGAGCAGATACAAGCGCGCATAGACGATATACTGCGAGCGGGCAAAGCTGCTCAGAACGAGCGCGAGCGCGAGCTTCAACAGTACTGGGAGCAGGAGGTCAACGTCAAATATAAAGATGAGGACAAAGACAAGGACGAGGATAAGGACGACAAGGATAAGTAGTCTCTATCACAACGAACGGATTGCGAAGCCTAGCAGCAGCGCGAGCGAAGTTCGCAATCCGCCGTCCCAAACTCTACCTCGCGGCGCACCTCTCGTGCCAACAACGCTTCCGCGAGCCGCAGCACATCCGGCTTCCTCACATTATAGTAGGCGCCTTCCTTGCCGGCGGGGATAGACCCATCGGCCACCGCTTCGCACAACTCGCCCATGCTGACGGGGCGAGGCTCTCTGTAGATAAAGATCGGTTTCATAACTTTCTCCTTGGGCAGGAACCCACCGAATAATTCCCGTGTAGCCGCGTGGGATACATCCCAAAGCAAGAGGCGTACCCACAGACGATACGCGCTCCTAATCTTGCGCTCTGCCGGCAAACGGCAGGCGTCGTCCGGTATAATAGATGCAGTGAGCGGAAAAACCCTCTCCCATGCGGCACGGTAACTTATAGACAGGCGGCGTACCCCACACTGGAACCGGCATGATACTCTCCATCCGCAAGGCGTTTCGCGACTTGACGAAACGGCGGTTGCGCTCTTTTCTTACCATCATAGGCATCATAATCGGCGTGGCCGGGCTGGTGGCGATCACCTCTACCTCCAAGAACATGGCCCAGGCCCAGGCAGCCGCGTACAACAACAACTCCCAACAAGATATGCGCTGGTGGCTGGGCATCGCCCCCAACAACGTGCAGGCCGCCGTCGAACAAGTCCCCAACGTCGCCGAGGCCGAACTGCGCGCTACCTACTATACAAAGTGGTACTCGGCAGGAGCCTGGCGCGATATACGCTTCATCGGCATCCACAGCTTCAGCGACATGCGCGTCAACAAAGTGGACCTGGTGGAGGGGCGCTGGCCGGGGCGGGGCGAGGTAGCCCTCGAAAGCTCGGTGCGCGCCATGCTGCCCGTCGCAATCGGCGACGAGGTGGTGTACAGGGCGGGGCCGGGCAACGAATCGCGCCGGCTCGCGGTGGTAGGGTTTGCCATGTCGCCCTCCTACCCTTCTGCCTCGATCATCGGCACTTCCGTCGCCTACACCCTGAACGACGAAGTACACAAGATGTATGGGGCCAACGGCGATAACCAGCTACTGGTGCGCCTCAAAGACTTCTCCAGCGCTGTGCGAGCCGACACCCGGCGTGATATAGAGCGAGTGTTCGCCAAGCGCAATCTCGCCTTCGGCTCCTACTTCGAGCGCAACCCCGAGGACTACGTGGGCAAACGCCAACTGGACGCGCTCGTCACCCTGATGACCGTTTTCTCCATCGTGGGGCTGGTGATTTCGTCGTTCCTGGTGGCAAACACCCTGGCGGCGGTGATCTCCGAGCAGATGAGCGAGATCGGCGCGATGAAGGCGGTAGGCGCGACCTCCGGCAAGGTAATCGGCATCTATCTTGTGGCAGGGGCGATGTACGGAGTGGTGGGTACAGTGCTGGGCCTGGGACTGGGAGTGTTCGGCGGCCACGCCCTTTTGCTCTACCTGGGAGGGCTATTCAACCTGACCATCGGGGGCATCAGCGTGGACCCCATAGACCTTTTGCAGGGGGTGGCCGTGGGCGTGGGGGTAACTACCCTGGCGGCCTTTCTTCCCGCCTGGCGAGGCACATCCATTACAGTACGCAAGGCTCTCGACAGCTACGGCATCAACGCCACCTACGGCCAGGGTTGGACCGACCGCCTTTTGCAGCGCATGAGCCGCTTGCCCCGCATGCCGGCTATGGCCGTTCGCAACTTAGCCCGCCGCAAGGTGCGCAATCTCATCACAGTGGGGGCTATTGGCCTGGCGACCGCCGCTTTCCTGGCAGCCCAGGGCACCTCCGACTCGGTGAACTACTCGATTGACAATGCCTACAGCGTGTACGGCGTGGACGCCTGGATATGGTTCCAGCAGCCAGTCGGCCAGACCTTCGCTTCCACCCTGCGCTCCGTCCCCGAAGTGCTGGAGGCCGAACCCTGGGCCTCGACCTCGGCTTACGTAGCCGATACAAGAGTGACCATGTGGGGCTTGCCGCCCAACACCAACCTCTATCTTCACCCGCTCACCCAGGGACGCTGGTTCCGCGACGACGAGCCTCAAGCCGCCGTTATCTCCTCGCGCTTCGGCGGAGGCAAGAAGTACGAGGTTGGCGACGCCCTGGAAGTGACGGTGGGCGGCAGAGACACCTGGCTGACGATAGTAGGTGTGGTCAACGACAACGCTCAGGGGTTGCAATCGTCCTCCAAGGGCAAGATATTCGTGCCTCTCGATACAGCCTCGCGCCTGATGCACCGTGCAGGGGCAGCCGACTTCTTTGCGGTGCGCTTCGACAAGTCGGACGGCCCTTCCGTCGAGCAAACGCTGGCCCGCATCGAGCGTAAGTTTCACACGCTGGAGCCGGGCATGCTGGCGGCCTACGCCGACAAGGAGAGCAGCCTGGAGGCCGGCAAAATCCTGACGATACTGCTCTACGCGATGACGGTGATAGTAGGCACGATAGGCGGCATCGGCATCGCCAATACGCTGACGCTGAACGTGCTGGAGCGGCGGCGAGAGATCGGCGTGATGCGCTCACTTGGGGCAAGAGACCGGCATCTTGTGCAGGCGTTTCTGACCGAGGCGGTGTTAATGGGAGGGGCGGGTTTCCTGCTGGGCCTGCTGCTCGGCGTGCCGTTTGCGCGGGGACTGGTTTGGCTCATGTCCACCGTGCTGTTCCCGCTCGATTTTCGGCTGCCCCTTACCGTCGTGGGCAGCGCCCTCGTGTTCACCTTGCTGCTGACCACCGTCGCCGCCGTCGGCCCCGCCCTGGCTGCGGCCCGCATGAAAGTGAGCCAGGCGCTGCGCTATGAATAACCCCTCATGCTCAGGATCCGGGCCGCCAACTCTACCACGCAACTATAGACTGGAACGAGGATGAACAAAACTAACAGGCTGTGGATAACAATCGGAGCCTTGCTGATAGCCGGGCTGCTTCCCGCCTTTACTACTGCGGCTCCCTCCGCACAGGTAGACAACGGCAAGGTACAGCGCAACGTCACCTACTGCACGGTGGGCGGCGAGGCTCTCAAGATGGACATCTTTCAGCCCAATGCCGGCCTCAAGCCGGCCCCGGTCGTGGTCTATCTGCACGGCGGCAGTTGGGTGGGCGGCGACAAGTACGAGATCGGACTGGCGGGCCGGCGCTTGGCTGATAGGGGATATGTAGTGGCGGCGGTCAACTACCGGCTCGCTCCCCAGCACAAGTGGCCCGCCCAAATAGAAGATGCCAGGTGCGCCGTGCGATACTTGCGGGCCAACGCTGCCCGCTACAATCTCGATCCGAAGCGCATCGCCGCCTGGGGCAGCAGCGCCGGGGGCCAACTGGCCGCCTTGCTGGGGTTGGCGGGGCCACAGGCCGGTTTCGACACAGGCAGCTATCGAGAGCAGTCCGGCGTAGTGCAGGCCGTAGTAGACATGTTCGGCCCCTCCGATCTGACCGCCTTCAGCCCCGATGAGTACGCCCTGGGAGTAGCGCAGGCGGTGTTCGGCGTGTCGAAGGGGCAGTCCACCGAACCGCTCAAGCGGGCAAGCCCCGTCACATACGTCTCGAGTGCCGCGCCGCCCTTCCTCATACTGCACGGCAACAAAGATAGTCTTGTGCCCTTGAGCCAGTCGCAGGAGTTGTACAACAAGCTCAAGGCATCGGGCGCGCAGGCTGAACTGGTGATAGTAGAGAACGGAGAGCACGGCTTCGTACCGAAGGGAGGCCCCATCAGCCCCACAGTCGAGCAGATAGCCAATCTGATTCAGAACTTCCTCGACCGCACCCTGGGCAACGTACCCAGCGAAGTAAGGCTCTTTCCACAGACGGGCCAACAGGTGGGAGGCGCATTCTTGCAACACTGGCTCACTACCGGCGGTCTGCCGCAGTACGGCTATCCCATCTCCGGCGAACGGCAGGAGCGCAGCCCCATAGACGGCAAGCTCTACACGGTGCAGTACTTCGAACGAGCCATGTTCGAGTTTCACCCGGAGAACCGGCCCCCAGCCGATGTGCTGCCGGCGCTGCTGGGCACGCTGCGCTACCGCGCGAAGTACCCGGGCGGTGCGCCTGATCAGCAACCCAACACCTCAGGAGGCTCGGTTTTGTTCTCGCAGACCGGCAAGCGCCTCGGCGGTCGTTTCCTCGACTACTGGCGGGCGCATGGCGGTTTGTCGGGGAACGGCTACCCCATCTCCGATGAGTTCAGCGAGGTGTCGCCTGTTGACGGTAAGCCGTATCGGGTACAATATTTTGAGAGAGCCGTGTTGGAGTTCCACCCGGAGAATAGCCCGGCATACGATGTGCTGCCGGCGCTGCTGGGCACGTTGCGCCTGCGTGACTCCCAACCCTGAGCAGCCGCGCAATATGCACCCATAAATTTATGAAAGACACCCTCACCAAAGAAACACTCACTGTAGGCCATGCAGAGGGTCAAACTGGGGCAGAGCGCGCGCACATACCCGCTACCACTCCTGAGTTGCCGGCCGACTACGCCGTATCATCGAGCGCGGTGCGCGCTATACCGAGGCGGAGCCGGCGCATGTTGTGGCCAGTGCTGTTGTTCGCGGCCCTCTTGCTGGGTGCGACTTACTTCCTCACCAGACCCGTCGCGAGCCTGCCCACAGCCGTCGTGCAGCGCGGCACAATAATCTCCAGCGTAGAGACCACCGGCAAATTGGAAGCTCAGAACAGCGCCACTCTCTCTTTTAGAACCTCTGGGCGTGTGGAGCGGGTGACGGCCAAGCAGGGCGACCGCGTGAAGAAAGGCGAGGTGCTGGCCGAACTGGACACAGGGGCGTTGGAGAGGCAGTTGGCTGAAGCCCAGGTCCAACTTGAGATCAGCCGGCTCAAGCTCCAACAGGCCAAGCAAAGCCCCAGGCAAGACGACGTGGCGGCTGCTCAGGCCGCTCTCAACGCAGCTCAGGTCCAACTCGACCAAGTAAAGGCAGGGCCGCAGCCGGAGGACGTGGCGGCTGCCCAGGCCGCCCTCAATGCGGCCCAGGCTAAGTTAGCCGCCCTCAAGCGGGGCGCGTCCGCGCAAGAGCTAGCAGCCGTTGGGGCCAGGCTCGATGCCGCCAAAGCCAACCGCGACCTCACAGCCTCCACCACTGCCAACACCACAGAGCAGGCGCGCATCCTCTACACCCAGGCCGCAGGCGCCACCAAAGACTTCCTTGACCCCTCCGGCCAACTTGAACAGGCGCGGCTCAACTATGAAGCAGCCAAAAAGAGCGAGGCGGCTCAACGGGCCGCCGCAGACGCCAAGGTAGCCGAGGCACAGGCGGCTCTCGATGCCGCCAGGTCGGGGCCGACGAAGGAAGATTTGCAGCAAGTCCAGGGTGGCGTGGCGGCGGCCCAGGCTGCGCTCGACAAGGTGAAGAAGGGAGCCGGCCCATCGGAGATCGCGTCCGGCCAGGCCCGCCTCAGCGATGCCCAGGCCACCCTGAACAAGCTCAAGGCGGGGCCTACCGAGACCGAACTTGCCATACTGGGCAGCCAGTTGCAGATCGCCCAATTGGGAGTGGATCGTGCAACAGCTCAACTGGACGACGCTCGCATTGTCTCCCCTCTGGATGGCACGGTGCTGTCCATCAGCCTGGACGTTGGAGAGAATGTCAACGGCTCACAGCCCGTAGCCACCGTTGCCGGCATAGACACGCTGACGATAAAGGCCGACGTGGACGAGATAGATGTGGGGCGCGTTAGCACGGGGCAACCTGTGACGGTGACGCTGGACGCATATCCTGGGGTGAAACTGCCCGGCAAAATCGAGTCGCTCTCCCCCGGCGCCACTCTCAAGCAAGGCAGCACGGTGTATCAAGCCACCATCTCCTTTACGCCGACAAGCGAGGTCGTACCCCGCGAAGGGATGGCGGCCAACGTGGACATCACCGCCCAACGCAAGGATGACGTGCTGATGCTGCCCAACCGCGCCCTGGAGACGGTGGGGCGACGCCGGTACGTGACGGTAAAGCAGGGCGACGGTACGGCAAAGGTAGAGGTCGAAACCGGCCTGAGCAATAATACCGGCACCGAAATCATTTCCGGCCTCCAAGAGGGCCAGGTGGTATTGCTAAAGTGAAACAGACGGGCGGGCGGGCAGGCAAGATATGACCCCACTCACTGTGCATGACTTGATGCGCCCCGGCGAGCCGCTCCACTCGGCACAGGTAGCGGCGGGCACATTGGGCTTGCACAACACAGCGAGTTGGGCGGTGTCGTTGCGCTCGTTCATGCCGGCCTTTCCCAACATGAAGGGTGGGGAGATCGCCCTTGTGGCTACCGAGAACCTACTCCGGTTGGACCCACCTATCACCCTGCTGGATGTGGTAAAGCTGCTGGCGGGCACCGGGGTTGACCGCTAGGTCGAGGTAGCGCTGCCGAACCCGAGTCTCAGGGTCGGTGATGCCTCGGTGCTTGTCCGGCAGCGATCGGAGCGACTTGGCGGTGAGCGTCCAGCTGGTCAGCTGCACCGAC
>JBBSIX010000034.1:0-16958 GCA_038231875.1 Chloroflexia bacterium
CAAGGCCGCGCTCGCCGTACTGCCTTGTCAGCCACGCGGCCTTCTCATGAGCCGGGGCTGCTTCGTCTACTTCGTCAAGGGGCCGGTCCCCGCTTCGCTCATGCCTGCTCTGGGGATACGGCGAAACTGTGTTATAATCAGCGCAAGGAGATAGGTCTGCCCACATGACCGCCCTCCTTTTCTGAAGCCGCCGGTTGCCCTGCTACAAGCCCGGCGGTTTCGCTTTGTCCTGGCTCCAGCGCCTGTTCTGCCTCTGCCTCTAGCCCGCGCCGGATCGCGTGTTCGTATAAGCGGTGCAAGGCGGTATGCAGCCGCATAACATCTTCCGGTATCCGCTCCGGCGCCTGTTCTGTTCTCTCAACGTGCTTCAGCATGGCGTTCCTCTTTAGCTTCGCAGTCGCTTGTGTACTCCGACAGAAGCCCACGCCTGTGAGCCTCTTCACGCAAGATATAGCGCATTTGTTCTCGCGGGTGGCGGCAGTCAATCTTAGACATGCTAATTAGAGCCTGTAACTCGCCTCTCTCCAATGGCACATTTATCCGTAAGTTCTCCATCGGCATTTTCCTCCAATCTATACAAAAGCGGGTAGGTTCTTGATCCCTACCCGCATCATACAGACGGCCCAGCCGAAGAAATAGTGATTTTTCGATTAGTTCCTATTTCTTCATTGGAGGACTCTTAGGAGGACTCTTAATCAGGTGATTGAAAGTGTCTTTGGGGTCTGATAGCGCCGCAACTCGCTCACTACCTTTTTCTAGCCACTCAAGATACACGTCGGCCTTATCCCGTCCCAGACTATGCACTTGTTCTCGTGCCCATTCATCTATCTTGTTTCGGCGACGGCCGGGCTGCGCTTGCCGCTTCACCTGTGGCCGGCTTTTGCCAACCGACTCCTGCACAGAGGGGAATGTATCGTTCTGTGTAGCTCCTTCGCTGCCTTGCGGCTTCCGATACAGCAAGGAAGATCTGCCATAGGGAAACATCGCCGGCATCCAGGCGGGTAGTATTGGGAGGTCTATAACGCATGTGGGCCAGATACCGCCAAGTTCCATCAGAATAGCCCAGTACACCACAGCCATTGCGAAACACCGACATTCAGAGGACACACGGAGCGGCCCATTATCGGAAAATGTGGGAAATATGTCTCTAGCCGGCGCTTGGCCCATATCAGTAATTGCGAATAAAATAGGCGGATCATCTAACCATGCCTGTGCCCACGGCAGCGAATTTTCAAAGGTCACGAGCTTTTCTACCCACGTACCCTCCACTGGGATGTAGTAGTGTCCTTCAATTCCCATCTTAGTCACCCGCTTGTAACGGTCCTCCAGACTATATCCCCTAACCGACAAGCCCCCCTTGTGGTACACACCGGAGAAGACACGCCGGTCCAACTCTGTAGTTATTTGCTGTAGAAAAGTCTGAAACTGAGCAACTCCAATAGGTACTACGAATGTGCGCCTTAACTCCTCGATATGACGAAGTGGCCCACGTATAGAGGCCCTAGCTCTCTTACCAATCCGCTCGTCCTCTTCTACGGATAAGGGTTCAAAAACAAAAATCGGCTCGCGCTCTTCTGCTTCCATGTTTACCGCCTATGACGAAGACCCGCCCCGGACTGGTAACAGCAGCCGGTAGCAGGTCTTCGAGGTTAGTATACGCTTTCATGCCCGGCACGGCTGTTACCCACTCCGGTACTGTGTGCAGCCCTGATTATAGGGCACGCACCACATGTGGTGTGTGTTTATCCACCTGCTACCGTGTGTTGACGCTGACGGCATGGCCGCCTCGGCGCCGACATGAGCAGCACGCTGAGGCTGAAAGGGATGGCCAGCGCATCATCCGCGCCTGTCACGTCGCCTGTTACGTGGGCTGATTGGCCTTTGTTTGGGTGAATAGCACGTTTATCACGTCGCCGTCCTTGACGACGTAAGTCTTACCCTCGCTCCTGAGCAGGCCGCGCCGCTTTGCCTCCACGAGACCGCCCGCCGCCACCAGGTCGTCGTAGTGGACCACCTCGGCGCGGATAAAGCCCCGCTCAAGGTCCGAGTGGATGGTGCCGGCGGCTCTCTGCGCCTGGGTTCCCCGGCGGATCGTCCAGGCCCTCACCTCGTCCTCTCCGGCGGTGAGGAAGCTGATCAAGCCCAGCAGCGAGTATGATTTGCTCACCACTTCGCCGAGCCTGGACTGCTTCATGCCCAGGCTGTCGCGGAACTCGAGGGCATCCTCCGGCGAAAGCTGCGCTACTTCCATCTCAAGCTGTGCGGGTATGGCGATCACCTGGGTTGACGCTCCATCCCACGCCTGTCCCAGCTTTGCCTCGATTTCGGCTGCCTGCTCCAGGTTCTCCTCGCCCAGGTTGGCGACCAGCAGCACCGGCTTGGCGGTCAAGAAACCGAAGTTGCGTATCGCCTTCTCCTCATCTTCGGAGAGGCCCATGTCGCGAATATGTTTGCCCTCCTCTAAGATGGGCCTGATGCGCCCAAGCGCCTCCTGTTCGCGCTCGCGCATCTCACGCTCCGTGCCCTTCATCTTGGGGATTTCGCTCACCAACCGCTCCAGCCTGCGCTCCATGATGCCCAGGTCCGAGAAGGCCAGTTCCAGCATCATGCTTTCGGCATCGCGCAGCGCGTCCACCCCCTCGGTGCCTTCGGGCAACGGCACGGCAGGGTTGCGGAAGGCGCGCACCACCAGCACCAGGGCGTCCACCGTGCTGATGAAGCCCAGCGTTTGGCGGCTGATCGGCTCCTTCTTTGCCTCGTCCTTGGCCGCGCCGCCCATACCGGCCACGTCGGTGAACTGCACGTCGGCAGGCGTGACTTTGCGCGGGTGGAACATCTCGGCCAGCACATCGAGGCGGCTGTCCGGGACTTTCACCACAGCCACGTTTGGCTGCTCGCCCCCCGTGTATCCGGCGGTCTGAGCGTTGCTGCCGGTGATCGCATTGAAAAGCGTGGTCTTGCCGCTGTTGGGCAAGCCGATAATACCCAGGTTCAAAGCCATTCGTATCTCCCCATATTAGACATGATTGAACGTAACGTTCCATTGTACCCCATGCAGTGGAGAATGGGCCAATCTGTAGAGAAGCAAGGGTTCGACCAACCCCGACAGGCGATCTCCGCACTCTCCACCGCTGCACAATCAACGGCAGGTGGCGCATGTCCCGCAAGGGGGGAAGGCATACCGTGCGGAGTCCGATACGCGCGCCACACGCCAGCCCAGAGGCGCAGGCTCCAGGACAAAATCCCGGCCTATGGCGATGGGTTGGGCGCCCGCGAACTCGCCGACGTAGACTGCCTTGCCCGCAGCCAGGTCGCAGTACACTTCCTTCGGCCAGTCGGCGGGGTCCCCCGAATGCAGGGCAAGATCGGTGCGCGTCCCGTATACCAGCCTGTAAAACCGCACTACCGACAAGGCTTCCCAGTCGAGATAGAGAGCGGCGCTGGGTGGCGCGGCCCGGAGGAGGGCCAGCGTTTGGTCGCGCACCTGCGTTTGCCCGCTCAGGTCGAGGCCGGGGAACCGCAGCCAGACGAGCGGCAACAGCACGGCCAGGAGCGCCACACTGAAAGCAGCAGCCGGCAATCGCCTAGCCCCTAAAGTAGGCACGGCGCGCTGTGACGAGAGCAACCGCCACAGCAGCCACCCCGCCCCCACCGACGTGAGAATGCCCCAGATCAAGTAGGTCGGGATGAAATAGAGGTAGCCGACAAGGGAATAGTTCATGGCGAAGCCGAAGTTCCCCGCCGTCATCAAGGCGAGCAACCCCGCCTCCCCTCTGCGCCGCCGCAGGAGCGTCCACAAACCCACCAGGCCCAGAGCGATGCCCACCGGCGTGTATTGCACCCATAGCTGACCCACGCCGAACGCTGCCCGACCCAGTTGCGTGCCGAGGTCCGAGCCGTAGCCGAGCACCTGATCGTGAAAAGGCCCTCCGGTGATGAGGCTGAAAAACTCCTTCCAGGTAGAGGGATTGCCCCAGTAGTAGGGCGCTCCCCACACGAAGCGATACACCAGAAAGAGCATTGGGCTGTAACCCGCCGCCAACGAGAGCAGTCCCAACGAGAGCCTGCGCCAGGGCCGCCGGTCCGCCCCCCGCCGACGGCGCTCCACCTCTGCAAGCAATAGATACAGACCATAGGCGGGTACCAGCAGGTAGGTAGTGCCGTGATGGGCCATGCTCAAGCCGATAAAGAGGCACGAGGCGAAGAACCACCGGGGCCGCCCGACGTGGCGCCAGGCAATGAGGCACAGCAGCACGCTGCCCACCAGCAAAGCGTTGAGGGCGTAGCTACGCGCCACCAGCGACATCGCCCACACGGTAGGCGCAACCGCGAACAGGGCTGCACCCGACGCAGCCGACCACCAGACGCCGCCGTATCCAAGCAGTCGCAGCAAGCGCACCGACACCAGGTAGAGCGCCCCCACCGCCCCTGCCATGTACACCGCCGAGGATAGGTTCACCCGGTAGGCAACGTCGCCCACCGGCAGCAAGGTAAACAGCTTGCCCAACATTATGTAAAGTGGGTAGCCTGTGGGGTGCGGCACTCCCAGCACCGCCGCGCAAAACTGGAACTCGGCATAGTCGCTCGGCATGACCGAGGGCGCAAGCGTGGCGACGTACAGCGCAGCCGCCACAAGCGCCAGCCCCACAGCCGGCCAGGTATGCGGACCGAAGGCCAAGCCTTGCCTGGCTTGTCTAACTTGTTCGGCTTCCTGCTTCACTACAACGGCAATATATCATGCCCACCGCAAATAGCAAGGGCGACGCGGAGAACACAGAGCCATACCTGCCCCTACAGCGAAGTCTCCCACGAGCCTCCCCCCCACGTCCGAGCGTGTACCGCCCTTCCCTCTCCGTGCATACTGCCTACGCTTGTGATATATTGACAAGTAGGCCGCCCATTCGGGTTTCACGGCTATTCGGCTTCTCGCTTCTCATGGAAGGTCGCTTCACTTTGCGTATCGGTATCATCACTGACGTACACGCCAACTACACAGCCTTGCGCGCCGTATTGGAGCACATGGGCAGCGTGGACGCGCTCTGGTGCCTCGGCGACCTTGTCGGCTACGGCCCTCAGCCCAACGAGGTAGTCGCCACTATATCGCGCTTTCCGCACCTGTGCGTGCCCGGCAATCACGACTGGGGGATGCTGGGCCGATTAGACCCGGAGGCGTTCAACCGCGATGCTCGCAAGCTGCTTGAGTGGACGCGGGGAGCGCTCACCTCCGAGCATACTGCGTACCTGGAGGGTCTGCCCGTCAGCCTCACCGCGCTTGCCTCCAGCATCACCCTGGTACACGCCTCCCCCCGCGATCCGATGTGGGAATATCTGCTCGATCTGTTCGATGCCGCCGAGTGCTTCCCTCTCTTCTCCTCGCGCTA
The DNA here is from genome assembly GCA_038231875.1 of Chloroflexia bacterium. Classification (GTDB taxonomy): domain Bacteria; phylum Chloroflexota; class Chloroflexia; order QHBQ01; family JADMIH01; genus JADMIH01. The sequence continues at coordinate 5,382 of JBBSIX010000034.1, forward strand.
CTGCTTTGTGGGGCATACCCATGTGCCTTTGATCTTCCGCGACCTGGCGGGCGTGGTAAAAGCCCTTGTGCCGGAACCGGGCGAGGTGATGCGCCTGAACGTCCGACCGTATCGAGAGGGACGGGCGGAAGAACAAAACGGCTCCCGCATGATAATCAATCCCGGCAGCGTAGGCCAACCCCGCGACGGCGACCCTCGCGCCTCCTACATGGTGCTCAACATCCCGGACGACGCTCAACCTTCCGGGGCCGCCACCCTGGTCCAGTACCGGGTGGCCTACCCTGTGGAAGAAACCCAGGCCCTGATGAAGGCCCTGAGCTTCCCCACACGCCTGATTACACGGCTCGAAATGGGCCTCTAAACAGGCTGGAGGCCTGTGCGCCCCCGGTCCCTCTCATGCCTAAAGAAGTCGCCAGGCCGCCGTTCTCAGCCCGTCACTCCTTGTAAGTGTCGTCGAACCGCTCCCAAATACCGTCCTCATAGAGGAAGCGGATCGTGCGGTCGTCGGTCCACAGGCCGCTGCCGCGCTCAAACTGCTGCCACACCGAGCCCACGCTCGTCTCCGGCTGGGTAGCCCAGCCCAGGGCAGCGCGCACCGACTCGTTGGTAGCCCATAGCTTGCCGAAGCCACGCACCGGAGCGTACTTGCCCACAGGCGGTGTGCCCCCGGTCGGCGGTATCGGCTCGCCTTCCTGCCACGTGTCGGGGTACGCTTGCCATACGCCGTAGCGGTTGCTCGGCTGGCCGGTGAAGACGTAGATGGTGCGCGTATCGCCTCGCCAGAACATATAACCGTTCTCGAAATGCTGCTGCGCGGTCGGTTCAACTGTTTCTTCCTGTTTGGTAGCGCAGCCCACCCTCTGGCGCAAGGCGGCATTCTCACTCCATAGCTTACCGAAACCGCGCACCGGCGTGACGGAACAACCGTTGGGTGTAGCTGTTGGCGTACCCGTTGCGACTTGAACCGTCGGAGTTGGGCTGCCCTTGCCGGGCGTAACCTTCGGCGTGGCGGTCGAGCCGGGCGTAGGCGTGCCTTTGCGTACCACAGTCGCCGTTGCCGTAGCAACAGGTTCGGTGGGCACAGGCGTCGCAGACGGTCGCGCAGTGGCTGTGGCTTCGACAGTGCTCACGGCGGTAGGCGTAGCGCTCGGCTCCGGCCTGGGTGTAGCGCTAGGCTGAGGCGTGCTACTCGGCTCAACTACAGGCACAGCAGTATTGGTGAAGGTGGGACGCGGCAGGGGCGTAGAGGTAGCCGGGGGCTGTGTACCGCCGGTATGTGTGGGTGTGCTGCTCGGCACCGCCGATGTCGCCCCAGCGTTTGCGGTGGCGGTGGCATGCACAGCGGCAGTGGCTACTGCACCGGAGGGGCTAGGTTCAGCCTGCACAGGCGACAACGTAAGCGTAGTCACCGCGCCTGGGGTGACGTCCAGCCCTGCAACAGCGGTGGGTTGCGGCGTATGGGTCGGCACGGCGGTAGGAGTGTCGGTGTTCGTGGGCGTGGGTGTGCTGCTGGGGGTGTTTGTGGGCGTGGGCGTGTTGGCGGCAGCCGCAAAAGTCAACTCGATGGGGGCATCCCCAAGCCTCTCGCTGCCCACTTCGCGGCGTATCTTAGCGGCATCCACCACCACTTTATAACTCGCCCCCGGCTTCCAACCGCCGGCAGCCTCTATCGTCAGCTTGCCTGTGGTTGAACTCAGCATCTGGTAGGTCTTGGTAACGGCAACCGGCGCGTATGCCTTGTCCCCGGCCGGCTGTTCGGCTTTCATAACCTCGGTGTACTTTACGGCATCGTCGGGGTCTACGTACTTGGAGAACAGCAAATGCACCGGCCGGCCGTAGGCCGCGATTTCGCCCTTCTCCTCAAGTTGCACCGCCCCCACAGGAGCGAGACCTCGAGTGATGATTACCGACATAACGATCAACAGCGCGCCGACCAACAGGGCAGCAGGCACGGCTCTCGCCCAGCCGTTTCCCACTTTGGCAAATACGCCCGCACCGGCCCAGCCGCTTTGCCTGGGGAGCGCCGCCAGCTTGCCTTTGGAGGTGGGAGGGGCAACGGCGATGCGCGAACCGGCGCCTTGCTTTGCCTCGATAGCACGCCACACGTCGCGTCGCAGCCCGGCGGGAGGCATAGGCAGGGGCATAGCGCGCAGGTCGCCGCCAATGGCTCGGTACTCAGCGAGCACGGCGCGGCAATCGTCGCACACCGCCAGGTGGCGCTCTACCTTCTTCCGCTCCTCCGGCGTCGCCTCACCGTCAATGTAGGCGGACAGGAGTGGCCGGCTGTCGTTGCAATTCATCTTATTCCCCCAAACTGTCTCGCTTTGCTGGGCTGCATCATCATAATCGCTGTTTCTACCTCTGCTGTTTTCATCTTTATCTATCTGCCGGTCTTTCCAGTCTGTGCCCCATGCCTGTAGCCATGAACATATCTATTCTGAATTATCCCGCGCAACTGCCTGTGCTTCTACGCTTGCTCCGGCTCCGAGCCGGGGGAATGTCCATGCTTGGTGAGGTACACCTGCCGGAACTCTTCCCTTGCTCGGAACAGCAGCGATTTCACCGCCGACCTGCTCAGGCCCATCACCGTGCCTATCTCGTCGCAAGACATCCCCTGGTACTCTTTGAGGATAAGCGACATCCGGTGCTTGGGGGTCAACAGGTCTAGTATTGCCTGTACCTCGCCCGCCGCTTCGTGCTGGTTGTACTCGCCGGCCGGGTCGTCGCCGGCAGCGGGTTCGAGACCGGGATTAGTGTCGAAAGTCTCCCAGGGCAGCCAGCGTATCAGCTTACGCCGGCGTAAAACGTCCATGCAGGCGTTGGCGGCGATGCGGTGCAGCCAGGCCGACAGATTAAGTTCGGGCGCGGTGCGAGGCAAGGCGGTATATGCCTTGACGAAGGTTTCCTGGGTGAGATCATAGGCGTCTTCGCTGTTGCCCATGAGACGGTAGGTGAAGGCATACAGACGCCGTTCGTAGCGATTGTAGATCGCCTCGAACGCCGCGGCATCGCCTTCTCTGGCCCGCGCCACCCAGCTTTTTTCGTCTATCGCCAAAGCAAAACCTTCCATGCCCAGGCTGCCTCCGTAATTAGAACGGAGAAACGGCCTGCGGGTTGCAAATAGAGACAAAGATGCTGCCGGCCCAAAAACCCGTCGACGAACCGGCAATATCTCAGGTTAATTGTAACACAGCAGGCCGGGGCCGCACCCCTACCAACAGCTATCAACCGTCGGTACCAATTGGCTCATCAGCGCCGGCGTAGGCAGCCGGCAGGTATGGTATATTAGTCTCAGCATGCCTGAAGCGTTTGGGCGTGGGCATGCGTATATCTTTTGTACTGACCGTTCGGACAGGAGAATTATGCAGTTAGAGGCAGATACAACGGTAATCTACGCACCCACAAGGTCGGCCAGGGGCCGGTGGTGCCACTTGTGCGGGGCGCGTCTCGCTACCGCCGGCGTGCCGCCCGGTCAGGCGCTGTCTGTGCTGCGCGGGTTTGACCCGTCGGGCGCAGGCAGTGCGGCGGTGTGGTCGTTGTGTGTGGAGTGCTACCACCTTAAGCTGCACTGCTCGGCCTGCGGTCTGCCGGTCAGAGCGGAAGGTGTCATGATAGCGGGCGAGCGGGGGGTGTACTGCCGCCATTGTTTTGAGAGCCGACCGCTCTGCGACACCTGCGGCAGACCAGTAGGTACACACTACTGGTCCCGCACCGATGGACGCAAGTTATGCGACCGATGCCAGTCCACCGCCGTCTCCGACCCGCAGTATGCCCACGCCCTCTATCGCCGCGTGCGTGCCGCGTTGTACAATCGCCTGGGCATGGCTTTGCGCGAGCCTTGCCGACTGAAGTTGGTCAACCGATCCCAGCTTGCCGAATTGATTGATAAGTCGTCCTTGTACAGCCTGGATGCCGACAGCCGGGGAAGGTGCTTCGGGCTGTTTATACGCGAGGGTCGCCACCGCGCTATTTTCGTTGAGTACGGCCTACCCCAAATAGTGATGATGGAAGTGATGGCCCACGAATTCGCCCACGCTTGGCAAAGCGAGCGAGACATCTTGATGCCCTCCGCGGAGCAAGAGGGATTCGCGGAATGGGCAGCGTATAAGCTACTGGAAAGCTGGGGTTGCAGCCGCCGATCGCAGAGGATGCTACGTCGCGATGATATTTACGGACGCGGCCTCAAAATCATGCTACAATGGGAAAGAGAAGCCGGAGAACTGGGAGTACTGGAGAGAGCAAAGCAACCATGGCCAACGAAATCGCCCTAAACACTACCCTCAACGTCGAATCGGTGCCTGCGGGCGAACAGCCGAGGCTCGTCTACCTGCTCATTGATGTGAGGCCCGGCGAAGGGGCGCCGAGTAGGCAAGCCCCGGTCAATATGGCTGTGGTGCTTGATGTAAGCGAGTCTATGCGCCTGCCTGTGCTCACCCAGAGGCAGTTCAAGGAATTGGCGGAACTGGGGCACGCCAACCCTGCGGTATCCGACGGCGTGCCGGTGTGGACCTTCAAGACAATACCGGAGCACATCCGCAAGCAGGCTCCCTCCAACCTGGAGGCGGTTCAGTCGTCCATCGCTCAAGCAGCCAACCACTTTGAGGCTGATGATAAAGTGTCGCTGGTGGCCTTTGCCGACCGCGCCGAGGTGCTGCTGGGCGGCCAAGACGGGGCGAGTGGTGACAGGCTGCTTAGGGCTGTGGGCGACCTGGGCGCGATCCAACTGGGGGACGGCACTGAGATAGGTGAGGGTCTCCAGGCTGGGTTGGCGGAGGTGCAGAGGGCGGCCTCGCCGGAGATGGTGAACCGGGTGCTGGTGCTCACCGACGGCTTTACCCGCAGCCCTGAACGCGTGCTGCAACTGGCACAGCAGGCTCGCCAGGCCAGGATCGCGGTCAGTACCCTGGGTATCGGCAGCGACTTCAACGAGCAACTGCTGGTCGAAATGGCCGACGCCAGCCTGGGCAATGCCTACTTCGCCCGCACGCCCAGGGAGATACCGCCCGCCTTCGCGCAGGAGCTTACAGCCGCGCAGTCGGTGGCGATGCAGGGGGTGGAAATTACCGTCAGGTTGAGCGCCGGGGTCGAACTGCGGCGAGCCTACAGGGTGCGTCCGTCCATCAACGCAGTGGTAGACGCAAGGCGCGAGGGGCGCAGCGTAACCGTTGCGATGGGCGACCTGGACCCCGCCAACCCGCCCGCCCTGCTTGTCGAGGTGATAGCTCCCACCCAGCAGCGAGGCACATTCCGCATCGTCGGCGTCACCGTCAGCTACGCCGGGCCGGAGGGTGCGCCCCTGATAGGTGCGACCGGAGACGTGGTGCTACGCTATTCGTTGGCGAAGGAGCGCGAACAGTCTAACCCGACTGTGATGAACACGGTGGAGAAAGTCACCGCATACGTGCTCCAAACACGCGCGCTCAGCGACATGGCGGCGGGCAACGTGGCGGCGGCCACCATGCGCCTGCGCGCCGCCGCCACCCGCCTGCTCACGGTAGGCGAAACCGATCTTGCCGAGGCGGTGCAGGCCGAAGCCACCCGCCTGGAAAAGAGCGGCCAGGTCTCCTCGGAAGGGGCAAAAGAGATACGGTATGCCACACGTAAGTTGACCCAGAGGCTCGACACCTAACGATAAGTTCCCCGTTTGCGTTTCGCAACCCAGACAATGAGCCGTGCGTATAAGATGTTGATATGCTAATCTGTCCTGTTTGCGGCAAATTCAATAGCGAGAGCCTACGCAACTGCGAAGCCTGCGGAGCTTATTTGGGGCAGGCTGAGAAGGCCCCTGCTGCAACTGCTGCAACGCCTGTATTCGGTAGCGACGGCTTTTCCGAGCCGTTCAGTGGGCCGTTCTGCCCTGTCTGTCGCCGTCCCAATCGCTCGGTGTCGGTGTTCTGCGCCCACTGCGGCCACCGGCTCAAGCAAACCGCCCCAGCCCAGGGAGGCCACGCTTACGCGCTGCCCCACGTGGCGGCGGCCCCTTCCCGGCAGGCAGGGCCGATAAGCGGGCCGATGCCCCCCTTCTCTGTAGCCGCCGATGTGACGGGCAGTATCGCCCCCGGCACGGTGCTCAAGCGACGCTATCGCGTCCTACGCAAGGTCGCCCAGGGCGGCATGGGCGCAGTCTACGAGAGCACCGATATAACGGCCAACGTGCCCGGCAACCGCTGGGCCGTCAAAGAGATCAGCCCCGCCGCCCTCCCCCCAGGCGAACGCGCCCATGCTGTGGCCGACTTTCGTCGCGAAGCCCAGATGCTCGCGGCGCTGCACCACCCTAATCTGGTGACAGTGGTAGAAACTTTCGAGGAGTGGGGCAAGCATTTCCTGGTGATGGAGTTTGTGCCGGGGCACAGTTTGCTCAATGTGCTCGACAACTATGCCGCACCTATGTCCGAAACCCGGGTGCTCGTGTGGACACGGCAGATGCTGGATGTTATCCAGTACCTGCACAGCCAGGACCCGCCTGTGATCTACCGCGATGTGAAGCCCGCCAATATAATGTTGGTAGAAGGCACCGAGCGGATCAAGCTGATAGACTTCGGGATCGCGCGGCTGCACAAAGCCGACAAGTCGCAGGATACCGAGGCGTTCGGCACCGCCGGCTACGCCCCTCCTGAGCAGTACGGCAAGGGGCAGACCGACCAGCGTTCGGATATTTACGCGCTGGCCGCCACGCTGCACCAACTACTCACCAACCGCGACCCCAGCCTCAACCCTTTCAACTGGCTGCCGGTCAAACAGTATAACCCTACCGTGTCGGCAAGGGTAAACACCGCTGTGATGGACGCGCTCAACCTGGACCCGCAGAGGCGCTATCGTTCAATCGCAGCCTTCGCACAGGCTCTCGGTATCGGCCTGCCGCCCATCGAAGAACCGGCGGCACCGCCGGTATCGCGCTACATCACGCCGGACCAAGCCAAACAAAACCGGGAGCAGGCAGCGCCCACTAAGCAAAAACCTGCCGCCCAACCCGGAAAGAAAAGTGGGCCGCAGACGCAGTCCCCGCGCCCTGTGGTCTGGCCGATGCCTGAGATCGCCCCTACGCCCTTCGCCATACCTCAGTACATTCCGGCCGCCCAGGAGACGGACGACGATGGACAGGAAGCAGCAATCAGCATGCGGCTTCAGGAAGCCGGCCCTTCCCCTGCCGGCCAGGTAGCGGAGGCTGTGCAAACCCAGGAAGCTCCCGCTCCACCGGCGGACGCGCTCAAAGCCGAAGCCGTTGCCGAGTCGGAGGCGCAAGCGGCGGACGGCAACGAAGGGAAGCTCTCCTCCCTGTTGGTGTCGGACCGCATGCTGGACCTGGGAGATACAAACTGGAATCGCAGGCCGATGCGCCGAGTGCAGATAAAGAGCGCCGGGGGCGAGCGGCTGGAAGGCAACGTGCTGGCAAGCCAGCCCTGGATCGCTTATAACCCTACCCACTTCCGAGACAGCGCCGTGACGCTTGAGGTGAAGGTGCGCCGCCGCCAACTGCGTTTTGGACAGTTGGAGTTGCAAGTGCCCAATCTATTCGCTATTATATGGGCACGCACCCGCAGGTTCTTACCGTTTATCGGTTGTTGGTTCTGGTTGTTGCTGTTGGTGGCTAGTTCCCTCGGCAGGATGTTATTATGGGCGCTGGGAGCGACCCTGGGGTTGACGCTGTTGGCCGAAGGGCTGCTATGGCTCTGGTCGTTCCACGTGCGGCTGCTGGTTCCCACCGAGCGGGTCAACGTCGGGAGGCTGTGGGTCAAAAGCTCAGGCGGCGATCAGCAAATAGAAGTGCGGGTCACGGCTCGCCCCTCCCGTCTGCGCCGGGCTGCCGGTTGGACGATGGCATCGGTGTTGCTGGCTACGGAAGCGCTGGCAGTTGCGTGGCTGGTTTTAACTCTTACTGGCTTTCCGATCAGCGACTTAGCTTCGGTCTTATAAAAAAGCGAGGAGAATAAGTATGAAATGCCCTAATTGCGGAAACGAAAACCCACCTGACTATATGTTTTGCGACGAGTGCGGGGCACGACTACAGGGTGAGGAAGGGGTAGTCGCCACTCAAGCGGTAGACGTCCCCAACAATGGCGCCGGCGGGGAAGCCGGTATAGCCGCCGGCAGCATGGATATGGGAGGGCAGCCGCCTCAAGGCGCAGCTGCCGAGCCTGCTTATCCTACCTACGATGCGCCCACTGCCCAGTATGGCAGCGGCGGCGACGAGAGCAGCGCCGGCGCTGATGAGCAGCCCCAGTACGGCGCTCAACCCGGCTACTCAGAACCGCATAGCGTTGCCGGCGGCGCGGACGAGGCCGCAGGGCTTGCGGTTCCCCTTACAGAGGATACCGTGCAAACCTACGGAGGCGGAGAAGCCCAGGAGGGCGAGGACTCAGGGGCGGGTGCCTACACCCCCAGCTTGGAAGCCGCCGATCAAGACGACCAATCTATGCCCGGCGTAGTGCCCATCGAGGAAGGGCCAAGCGGGCAGTGGGAAGAAGAAGAAACGACCGACAACACAGTGTTCGCCCCCGCCGGTGCTGCTCTAGGCGCTGCCGGTATGTATGACGGTCAGGCTCCCTCATCAACCGCCGGCGAGGGGCAAGGGGAGTTCGCCGGCGAAGCCTTGCGGCTGTTGACCTCGGCGCAGCAGGCGCTCGCCTCGGACGACTGGGCCGGCTTCGGGCAAAAGCTCGCCGACCTACGCACCTACCTCAGCGGCCTGGCAGGGGGCACTCCAAGTACTATGCAGAGTTCTCAGCCTGCTTATAGCGAGACGGTAAACGCCCAACCCGTCCGACAGCCGCAGCCCTCCTATATTGAGCAAGTCGGGGAAATTGAGGAGAGCAGCCCACAAACAGCAGAACCGAACGCGGAAGCCGGCTACCTGGGCGCGGAGCCGGAGCAAAGCTATCCTTCTTACTCGCCCGAAGGCGAAACCCAGGAAAGCACGGGTGAGGCGACATCCGACACGCCCGTCAGCGTGGGTTCCGCCGCCCCTACCAATGGCGCTACCGAAAGCGCGATGGCCCGGCTGGTGATTATCTCGAGCGGCGCGGAGCTTCCTCTGCCCGACCAGGAAGAGATCACGGTGGGACGGGAAGACCCCTCCAGCGGCATCTTCCCCGAAGTTGACCTGACCCCCTACGGCGGCGAGGAAGGCGGCGTTTCGAGGCGGCACGCACGGCTGCTGCACATCAACGGCGACTACTTTGTGGAAGACTTGCAGGCCACCAACTTTACCAAGCTGGACGGCCAACGCCTAACCGCCCATACACGCGAACGCCTGGAAGACGGCGCGCGCATAGACTTCGGCAGGGTAGCCACCATCTTCAGGCGAAGCTAACCCTCGGTCAGAGTTAGGTACAGCAAAATAAAGAGGGACCGGAAGGGCGGCTTCCGGTCCCTCTTATTGTCGGCAACTGCTTACTGGCCCATGAGCGCGAACGGGTGCTCGGCGGTGGGTAGGTACTCGGTGATATCCACGATGATCACCGTGATGTTGTCGTGCCCACCATTCTCGTTCGCCGCCTCGATCAACTTGCGGCAGGCGATGTGGGGGTCCGGCTCAGTGGCGAGTACTGCTTCTATATCCTCGTCCTCCACCATGCTGTTGAGGCCGTCCGAGCAGATCAGCAGGCGGTCGCCGGGCGTAAGAGTACGTACAAAGGTATCCACCTCGACAGGCGGCTGGCCGCCCAGTGAGCGATAGATGAAGTTGCGATGTGGGTGTACTTTGGCCTCCTCAGCGTCGAGCTGGCCTAACTCCACGAGCCTATGCACAAGCGAATGGTCCACCGACACCTGCATCAGTTGATAGTTGGATAGCAGCCCCTTGTCGTCGGTTGATGGGTGCTGCGCCTCGGTATCGTCGGCAGCGTCATCGGCATCTTCCGGTCCGAACGGTGGGGTGAGGCCGGGCAATGGGGCTGTGCCGAAGTAGGGTGTACTGCCTTTCGCGAGAGGGCGGGTGGCATTCGGCGATGTCTCCTCACCCAGGGGGCGCTTGCGATGATAATGATAGAGGCGGCTGTCTCCTATGTTGACGATGTAGGCTTTGCCCCCCGTGACGACCGCCGACACGAGCGTGGTGCCCATGTCGTTCAACCGAGAATCGCGCGCTTTATAGATACGCTCATTGGCTATCTGTGCGGCCCGCGTCATGGCCTGCAAAATAGCCTCATTGGAAGGTGTGGAATTATTGTCGTTGAGAGAAGCCAGAGGAGCGATGATCCGCCCCACCACCTCGCCTGAGAAGGCTTGCACCGACAGCGCGCTGGCTATCTCCCCGCCTTTATGCCCGCCCATGCCGTCGGCCACGATGAAGAAACCCAGCCGCATCGGGTGCTCGACACTCGATTGCATGAACTCGGACATGCCAAACGAGTCTTGGTTTTTCTCGCGCAGGCGGCCCACATTGGTCAAGCCGGCCGCCACGAACTCCACCGCTTTGCCGGGGCGCTCCAGTTCGTCCAGCGCCTCCATCGCCACCGCAAGCATGTCTCGCCACCTGGCGGAACTGATAGCTTTGGCTGTGCCCTGCATCGGCTCGATTGCGGCGCGGAACGCAGCGATCACAGGATCAGGGGTGCCGGCCGGCATCACGAGGGCGCCATCGGGGGTCAGAGCCGCCGGTTTGCCGGTGTACGCCTCATAAACAGTGCCCGCCAGCCGGGCAAGGTCGGTGCTGCGCCTCTCGGTCCCGTCTGCCTCATCGGGTGTGGATACGCGGGCGTTTTGCAGGCTGGCGAGAGAGGCGCGGTCCCCCTGCACCAGGATGTCGTCCGCCTCGGCCCCTGCGCCGATTACGCCCTTGCTGTGCAGGTAATCAAGGGCGTCGGCAAGCTGCATCGCCCAGTTGAGCACCTGCACGCCGGGACGGGGCATGCTCAGTTGGCTCAGGCGTACCCCCTGCCGAGGTTCTGCAACGGCGTAGTGTCGCTCGCGCCCGAAGCCCATGTCGCTGAAGAAGTCTATTACCGGCACCAGGTTGGGGTGATAAAGCTGCAAGTGCATCAAGCCGGGGTCGGACATAAGGGCTTCGGGCCTGAAGCTCTCGGCCATCAGATAAAAGTCGGCAGGAGGCTGGCCGGCAAGAGGAGATTCGCAAGTTTCGCACGTCTCAGAGGCCAACGGCGAGAGCCGGCCACAGGTCAGACAGCGTTGCTGGTTCTGCGCCGTTACCCGATAGAGATTGCGGTCCGGGCTGTGATGCAACTGGTGCTGTATCGTGTATCTACCAGCTACAAGCCCGTTCACAGCCACCGGGGTAAGGGCCTGCGGTTCAACCTGCGGCGTAAGCGGCACGGTATTGCCGCCTATCTCCTCGTCCTCCTCCACAGCCGCCTCGCCCCCGACCTCCGGTGCGCCTACTTCAGCCTCTGCCTGAACCGCAGGCAGGTCACTTTCCGGCTCAACAGGCGCTTCATCTGCCGAGAACGCCGCGTCACCAGGCTCACCTACCGTATCAACTTCTGAGTAATCGGGACCGGCAACAGGTGCGGGCGCAACTTCCAGCGCGAGATCGCCGTGAGCCGCTAGGGTTGCAGCCTCGGTATTGAGCACAGGGGCGCTGTCTACGAGTTGTTCACTGCCGCCGAAACCGCCGGCCAG
>JBBSIX010000035.1:0-16772 GCA_038231875.1 Chloroflexia bacterium
CGGCTGCCGTAACTGCTGTGCCCACCGTGCCGCCCATCGGGGCCGACTACGCGCCCTATATCACCGGCGCCTACACCTATAATGGGCACTCTTATACCGCCACTGCTCGCGACCCGCGCGGCACTCTGCTGGCAGGGCTGTACGGCACGATTTGCCCCAGTGGGCTGGCGGATTGGGGCATGATGCGCCAGGTTCTGGACTGGCACGGCCTGGGCAGCGTGCAGGTCGCGGCCACTTGGGAGGGCATAGTGGGCGCGCTCAAGCGAGGACACCCGGTGCTGCTGGGAAATATGCTCACGTCGGAGGGACATATTCTGCTGGTAATAGGCTACACCAACGACGGCAACCTGCTTGTGAACGACCCCTACGGCAATCGCTTCGCCCCTGGCTACGGCAGCAACAACGGCAAGGGCCTGCTCTACCCCTGGAAGCGCGTCACCCCACGCACGGCCCTGGAAGTGGTGGGCATCTACCCACCGCCCACGCCTCTGCCCACAAGCACGCCCCTGCCGACGGCCACAGCCACCGCTACCCCTACTGCCTTTACTATCCATTATACCCCCACCCTTGCGCCGGCAAGCGCGCCCGCCTCGGAGACGCCGTTTTCGTACTTTCCATAGGGCAATAACTTCCCGGCATCAAGACGCAGCCTCAACGTGACGGCTTGTATGTTGTAGCTGCCGGAACTGCCGGGCACGGGTTGTGCTTCTCCAAACACAACAGTTTCGCACTGCAACTTCTCTTTAGGATGTGTTGCCGATATGAAAACCGGAGATGCTATCGCACCAACCCCATACAACCCAAGCCCCGAACCGGAGCGCCGGGAGCAAAACAGTCACCGGCGGTCGCTTGTGCGGGGGGCTGCGCTGGTGAGCTTGGGCTTCTTCATGTTGGTGATATTCGGGATAGTGACGGCTGTGGTCGTCTTGCTCCACCCCCTGGTGTTCGACGTGCCGATCACCCTCGAACTGCAAGAGGTCAACTACGGCCCGTTCAGTTGGCTGATGGAAGCAGTAAGCTATCCCGGCTACGCCCCACAGAACATCATCCTGCCGCTTATTGTGATCGTTGGAGTAGCAGTCTTGTTCAAGCGAGTAGCGGAAGCGGCTTTCCTGGGGCTGGTTTCGGCGCTGTCGGGCGCGGCTGAGTTGGTAAAGATAGTGGTCCACCGCGACCGCCCAAGCGCCGACGTGGTACACGTAATCGGCCACCCTCTGACGTACAGCTTCCCAAGCGGCCACGTCACCCAGTACATGCTGTTCTTCGGCTTTGCTTTCTATCTGGTGTTTACCCTGATGCGGCACGGCATCGTTCGCACGCTGCTCCTTCTCTTTTGTGGGGCCATGATACTGCTGGTGGGGCCATCGCGTATCTGGCTGGGGCAACACTGGTTCAGCGATGTGTTGGGCGGCTACACGCTGGGCAGCGCTTTGCTCATGGCGGCGATCTGGGCATACCGCAAGTGGGAAGAACACCGACTGGGGGCGCAGCCACATGCCTCCACTCAGTAAGTAGTCAGCCTTGAGGAGGGACACCCCCACTCCTCGCTCTTATTGCCCTCTCTCTCAATTTTTGCTATAGTAGGCACACAAAGTACACAGGAGAGGTTATCAGCCGTGCCCCGCGTCGTCAAAATAAACCATATCGGCCTAGCTACAGCCGACCTTGAGGCGGCCCTGGGACTGTTCCGCGACGGCTTTGGGTTGCCGGTGGAGGGTGAGGAGTTGGTGGAGGGCGATGCGGTGCAGGTGTCATTCCTGCCGGTGGGCGAATCGCGGATAGAACTGCTTGAGCCGGTGGGCGAGAGCGGCCCCGTGCAGAAGTTCCTCGGCAAGCGCGGCCCCGGCGTTCACCACATCTGCCTGGAAGTGGAGGACCTCCCCGGCATGCTCTGCCGGCTGGAGCAGTCGGGCATCGAGCTTATTGACGACAAGCCGCGCCCCGGGGCGCACGGCAGCCTGGTAGCCTTTATTCACCCCAGGTCGGCCAACGGCGTGTTGATAGAGTTGGTCGAATCCGGCAGCCCGCAAGGGCTTGCATAAGCAAATAAGGAGCGGCATATGCTCGATGTTGAGCGGCCTGACCATAGCCATACCTCCCCACAACCGCAGCTGCCCCTTACCTACGGCAGCTACCTGCATGTGCCCGAACTGCTCTCGCTGCAAACCCCCCTCGGCCCGCCCGAAGCCGCCGACGAGATGCTGTTCATCGTCTCTCAGCAGGTGCAGGAGCTTTGGTTCAAGCAAATACTGTTCGACCTGCGCCACGTCATCACTATGCTCGAAGGGAGCGAAGTCCTGCCGGCCCTGCACCTGCTGGGGCGTATCAACATGATACTGCGCCTGTTGGGGGCAGAGGTGGCGATACTGGAGACGATGCCGCCACCGGAGTTTCAGCGGTTTCGCCACGTACTCTCCTCGTCCAGCGGCTTCGAGTCGCACCAGTTTCGCGAGCTTGAGATGGCCTCCGGCCTGCGCGAACCGACCTTTCTCAAGCTGATCGAGAAGCACGTAAATATAAGCGACCTGTGGCGGCGTTGGCCCAGGAGCCTGCACGAGGCGTTTCTCGACCGGATCGCCCCCCTCGCCCCTGAGCCGGTGGAGGCGGTTGTAGAGATATACAGCCGGCCCCGTCAGCACGGCGAACTGTTCCTGCTGGCCGAGGCGTTGAGCGAGTACGAGGTGCGCTTCAGCGAGTGGCGCTTCCACCACATCAAGCTGGTGGAGCGCACGATAGGCGACCGCTCGATGGGCACGGCGGGTTCGGCGGGCGCGGGCTACCTGGGCAAGACGCTGGGCTACCGCTTCTTCCCCGAACTTTGGGAGGCCCGTAACCGCCTCAGCGAAGGAGCCAGGTAGGGGAGCTTCCACATCTTCTCCTTCCATAGGCATGCCGGCTCATGCGGATGTGCGCTGTGACGGCGGCTCCAACTTTAACGCAATATTCATGTGCATGGCTTGACTGCTCACCGGGCGGGTGGTAATATCAAGTTGGAACAGTGGTTTCCCCCATCTTATTTTAGCACCCTTTCTCCGAGCTTTTTTATGGCGCAACCCGCTACCTCTACAGGCAACAAAGCTGCCCCCGCTCGCAAACCTGTGCCCCCAGCCGGCGCTCCGGTGGCAGGTGCGCTGCGTGGACCCAAGAGCGATTTCATCGAGACTATTTGGACGCTGTTTTGCTCGGTACGCTTCGCGGTTGTGTTGAACGTGTCGCTGGCGCTGATGGCGATGCTTGGCACCCTTGTCCCCCAGATGCCGGCGGGCATTGAGAAGTTCGACGTTGAGTTGAACGCATTTCTGGCCGATACCCGGACCCGCTACGGCGGCCTGTCGGATATTCTCCACTGGGCGGGCTTCTACAACCTGTACAACTCGCTCCTGTTCCGCCTGCTGGTGGTAGTGGTGGTGTTCAGCATAGTCATGTGTACCCTCAACCGTTGGGGGCCGATTATGCGCCTGATCCGCACCCCCGCCCTACGCTTCAGCGAAGGGTTTGTAGGCGGCATGTCTGAGAAAGCGGCTTTCCGCAACGTGCCTGTGGACTTGCAAACGGCGGAAACTGCCCTGCGCGGTGCGCTACGACGAGGTCGCTACCGGGTGGTATCCAGGGCAGCCGAGGACGGCAAGGCGGTCTACGTGTATGCCGACCGCCACAGGTGGGCCAAGCTGGTGACGTTCATCAGCCATGCGGCGCTGGTGATGGTGATACTTACGGGCGCGGGCATGGCGAACCTGGGTTGGCGCGAGCAGTCGGTCTACTTCTATCCGGGGCAGC
Organism: Chloroflexia bacterium; assembly: GCA_038231875.1. Lineage (GTDB taxonomy): Bacteria > Chloroflexota > Chloroflexia > QHBQ01 > JADMIH01 > JADMIH01. The sequence continues at coordinate 3,778 of JBBSIX010000035.1, forward strand.
CGGTGAACGTGGGGCACGGCACGGACTACTCGGTCCGCAACGATAACTTCTGGATCGAGTACTACCCGGACGGCAAGGCAGTCAAGGAGTACAAGGAAACGCTGACGGTGCTGGAAGGCGGCAGGGACGTGCTCACCAAGACGATCATCGTCAACGACCCACTGCGCTACAAAGGGGCCAACTTCTTCCTGGTGAGCTACCAGCCGGTGGCCTTTATAAAGGCGACCGATCAGGCGGGCAACCCCCTCGATCTGAGAAATATGACCGCCGCAGGCCCAATCACCGCCACTATGACCGCACAGGGTGCATTGTTGCCGTTCAACCAGAGCAGCAGCGACAACCTCCCTGCCGATTTTATCCAACTGCCGGTCAAGGATCATTTTCTGACCCTTTCGCTGACCTACTATCAGGATGTAGCCCGCCAAGGGAACGAGAACCCCCCGGTGTACGCGCAAGCCTATGTTGACAAAAGTTTCGAGAAGCCGGTGTTCGAGGGCTTCATTCCGCGCACCGGCCCCCTCAAGGTTCCCGGTTTCGAGCAGTACAGCTTTACCTTCACAGGGAGCACCGCCACCGTTATGGAGGTGGCGAAAGACCCCGGCCTGGGGCTGGTGGCCTTTTTCTTTACCGTCATGGCTTTCGGTTTCACTCTTTCTCTGTACACCAGCTTCGTGCGCTGCTGGGCGACGATCACGGTGAGCGAGGAGCGGCCCGGCAGCGTCAACCTGTTGGTCGGCGGCCTCGCCGAGAAGAACAAAGTCAGCTTCGAGCGCGACTTCGAGCGGCTGGCCGAGCGGATCAAAAACGCGCTGACGAGGGCATGAGCGTAGCGGGGGCGGCTAGACTTCACATGAGGTTGGATGCGCTCTCTGAGACGGAAACACAAAGACGCAAAGACGCCATACGCAAAGGACGGCGCAATGATTTTTGTTGTTTAGAGGTCGTGCAGGAGTGCCGGCCAGGAGGTTTCTATGGGTTTCGACTCACCAACGCTAGGTTTTAACGAGCCGACATTGACGGTGGCGGCCTACCTGTCTTATCTGACGGCTTTCCTCTTTTTCTGCGGCTATCTGATGACGCGCTCAGGGCGCGCTTTGATCGCCCCACGACGCGCACTGGTACCGGCCGGCGCGGGAGCCGGCTCCGGCATGGGCGGCAGCGTGGAGGTGTCGCCGGACGGCGAAGTAGGGGGGCGGCAGGGTGTGTCCTACTCGCCCATGCTCGGTAAGATAGGCAGCGGGTTCGTAGCCTTAGCCTGGCTGATGCTGGCTAGCGCCATCGGCTTGCGCTGGGAGCACGCCGGCCACCCTCCCTATGTAACTCTGTACGAGATCGCCACTATGCTGGTGTTCGGCATGACCACCATCTACCTCGTGTTGTTCGAATTGATCCTCAAGACACGAGCGGTGGGGGCGTTTATGATGGTGATTATCTTCTGCCTGCACAGCTACGCCGTCTGGTTCATCCCCGCCGACCTGAAGCGCACGATAGAGCTTGTGCCTGCGCTGCGCTCCTACTGGCTGATGATCCATGTTTCGATGGCAGTCATCTCGTACAGCGCCTTTGCAGTGGCTGCCGGGGCGGGCCTCACAATGCTGGCGAAGCACTACTTAAAGGGGCGCATCTCCTCTGCCCTGCCGTCTGAAGCGGCTATCGAGGAGTTTATGTTCCGAGGGGTGGCAGTGGGGTTCCCTTTCGTAACGCTGGTGCTCATCACCGGCGCTATCTGGGCGCAGGAAGCCTGGACGAAGGCCTGGTCTTGGGACCCCAAAGAGGTGTGGGCGCTCATCACCTGGCTCACCTATGCGGCATACCTGCACGTGCGGGTGCAGCGCAACGTTCGCAATGTGACGATGGCCTGGCTGTCGCTTGTGGGCTTCGTGGTAGTACTGTTCACATTCATGGGGGTGAACTATCTGGTGCAGTGGTTCGGCCTCCAGTCTATGCACACCTACAGCACAGACAACGGCGCACCTCCGGGGCTGAATGTGGCGAGTATCGGCGCGGTGCTTGCTTTCGTGGCGATACTGGCGGTGGCCTTCGTAAGCTGGCTACGGATAAAGTTCCCCTCCAAGAAGCGCAAGGCAGAGCACGGCGCTCGGCAAGGCAGCCTGGGAAGCTAGAGAGTAGTCAGTAAAGTTGCAGCAAGCAGTCGGGGCAAACCGGCGCACGTTGAAGGTACACTTTTGGTTGGGGGTGGCCTTGCTCGCCTTGGGGCACGTGCTTATCTTCGCCCGCACACCTAGTGGGGACTACCTGCGCCCCTTCTCCGACTACTGGTTCGCCGCCGTCTGGTTCGGCTACATACTGGTGGTGGACGCGCTCGTCTATGCGCGGGATGGCCGCTCGCTATTTGTGAGCCGGCCAAAGCGATTCTGGGCGATGCTGCCCCTGTCGGCGGCGATGTGGTACGGCTTTGAATGGGTCAACGGCTTTGTACAGAACTGGCACTATCTACGCCCCTACGACATCCCCGAATGGTGGACGCAGCTTTGGTCGCTCGCCTTTTTCAGCACAGTTATCCCGGCTATCTGGGAAACCGCCGACTGGGTAGCCGGGTGGCGGCTCCTACGCGGCCTGAGACCTGGGCGCAGAACCGGCGCCGGCAATATCGGCCGGCCCTGGTTGGCAGCCCTAATCGCACTGGGTGTGCTTTTCTTCGTCCTACCCGCTCTGTGGCCCCTCTACTTCTTCCCCCTTATCTGGGGCTTCGCGGTCCTCATACTCGACCCGATCAACTTTCTGCGGGGCAACCCCTCTATCCTGGGCTACCTGCTGCGCGGGGAATGGCGAGTGCCCCTGGCTTTCTACCTGGGCGGGCAAATCTGCGGTATCTTGTGGGAGTTCTGGAACTACTGGGCCTTCCCCAAGTGGTACTATACAGTGCCGTTCGTGGGCTTCTTCAAAGTGTTCGAGATGCCTTTGCTCGGTTACATCGGCTATGGGCCGTTCGCCTGGGAGGTGTTCGCCGTTTTCTGGTTCGCCATCGGACTCGTGCGCGGGGGCAATCAAGCAGGCAAAACTGACCTCGAGGGGTTGTTGGAAGACAACGCTTACTTGCCCGCCTCCAATTTATAGATCGTCAGCCCGCCCTGCCGGTAGACCAATCTGTAGCCCGGCTTTTCCACCCCGCAGTACATCTTACCGAAGACTGGGCGCACGCCTGTGGGGAACGGGCCTTTTGAAGCAGGCTCTGAGGGACACTGCGCCGTGCTGATGCCGTCCACCGGCCCGCCCAGTTGCAGATAGGTCACGCCGTACTGCCGGGCGATGCGCTCAACCGTCGCCTCGTCGTCGTAAGGTATCATCACCGCCCTGCGCTCCGAATACCAGTTCAGTTCCCAGGGGTCGCGGGTCATCACTACATCCTGGGGCGTGGTGTGCCCCTTGAGCCACTCCATAGCCGTCACGAAGCCTGTGGGCACAGTGTCGGCCTTTATCTGCTCGCCGATAGCGCCCAGCATCGGCCACAGCAGCGCGGCAACAGCCAGAGGCAACAAGAGCAAGGTCCCGCCCCTGGGCGCAGCCTCCTGCCCCCCCACTACGTTCATGCCCCGCAGCCGGTCCCACAGCCAGCACAAGCCCCAGGCCAGCAGCATGTAGAGCCAGGGGACCGCCACTTGAAAATAGCGCCCCTCATAGTGCCAGTACCCAAGCACGAACAGCGCATACAGGCCGACAGACAGCCCGACCATGCCGAACAGCCCCCGTACCTTGCGAGGCAGAGCGGCAAGCCCCAGAGTTGCGCCTATGAGCGCCGGCAGCCCGAATACAAAGTCGCTGCTGCCCTGCTCGCCCAGCACGCCGCGCCGCCACACCCATTCCAGGTTGATGCCGGCCGCCTTGAATAGGTTCTCGTAGCCGAACTTGCCCCCCAGCACCCACCTGAAGTTGGGCAATTCGCCGCCGGTCCACACTTTGTAGATGTCCTCCCACTCGTGCGCGGGCCAGTAGCGTAGTATCCAGGCATCGTAGCCTTCGGTGCTGAAAAAGGGCGAGCCGAACGCCAACACGTTTCGCAAGAGCAACGGCGCAAGCACCAGAGCGAAGGCCCCCAGCGCCGGCAGGAGAGCGCGGGCATGCAACTTCACACCCCCTGCTCTGGGGTCGCGTAACCACCGCCAACCTGTCCACAAGGCAAGCCCCACGAGGAGCAACACGCCGCTCGGCTTGCTCCAGACCAGCAGCCCCGCCAACGTCCCTATGCCCAGCGCAGAGCGCGTTGTGAGGCTTTGCGGCTCAAGCCCTATCCATACCCACACCAACCAGGCCAGCCAAAAGAAAATGGCAGTAAAGGCCAGATCGTTGATCGGGTACAGCACCGAGTTGAAGAAATAGGGGTGCAGCAGCGTCAATAGCCCACTGAGCAGCCCCACATGCCTACCCCACAGCATGCCTGCCAGCGAGAAAACCAGCCATGCAAGGGCAAGGAGGACGAGCAGGTTGGGCAGCTTGGCGACCCATGTTACACTGCCGAATAGCGCAAAGAAAGGGGCTATCAACAGAGGCTGAAGCTGGGGCCAGGTCTCGGCGGGGTGGGTGAGTGTGGGGTGCGGCCTGTAAAACTGCGCCACGTAATCTACCGTCAACCCGTGCCCGTTCACGAGATTGCGGGCGACCACGGCGTTCTCGGCGTAGTCGGCATGGCCGATCCAGTCTACCTGCGGTAAAACCCACAGCGCCAGGGCCGCGTAAGCCAACATCGCTCCCAACATGATCAGACGGGCAGACGCAATCCCTCGCAGCCGCTCCACATAGCTCTGCCGGAAGGCGACACGGCTGCCCCAGTGGAGCAGGGCCGCACCCCCCAGCAGGGCGGCGGGCCAGGGCAGGTAAGCCGCCGTGTACATCCTGAAGAAGACGGCTGAGAGCAGCACAAAACCAAGCCAGACCGACGCTGCCGGCGCCCGTCCCCAAATCCCAGGCAACTGAGCCAACAGGTAGACCAGGCCCGCCGCGAAAACCAGGTACCAGAGCAGAACATCGAACGGCGGCAAGTTCAACCCCGCCCCCGTCTGGGTAAGCTGCACGCTCGATAGCTTCACCCCCAGGTCGCGTGCGTCGCCGGACGGCCTGAAGGTAGCGGTGTCTATGCTGACTGTGTAGGGCGGGGCCGTACGCACGCCTGGAGGCACGCTGAAGCGGTAGGTGTCCAGCGTGCGGGTCATCGTCACTACGGACGGTGTGAGCGGCATACCGTTCAGGCGCACGGTCATAGTAACAGGGGCCGAAACGTCGGAAGGCCGAAAACCCTGAGCCGTCACGCCGACCTCGACCGGCTCGGCAGCGCCCGCCCCAATGAAAACGATTTCCGCGTGTCCCTCGGTCCACCGATAGCGGTAGCCGGTGTCTGCTTCGTCGGCGTGCACGCCCGATAGAAACACACCGTCGCCGGCGTTGCCCACCTCCAGGCTCCAGCCGCGCACCATGTGGTAAGATGCCAGGACCAAAAGCAGGGTTCCCAACACGCAAATAGGCAACAGCAGCCTTAAGTAGCGCCGCCGGACTCTGCGGCTGCCGTCGGACGCCGGCGGCGTCACCTGGGCGGCTCCTGCCCAGGCTCCCACTCGATGCTTACCAGAGTGACGCTCGGCTTGAGTGTATCAAAAACAAGTTGTCGAGCCGGGTAAGTCCCCTTGCCCGGCTCGCTCAAGCGGGTGTCGCCGTTGTCGGAGTGGAGCACGGTACGTAGGGCTGTGCCGGCTGAGGTGGCGCTCCGCACATCGCCCGGCAGGGTGAGCGTTACGCCGTGCAACGCTTTGCCGGAGTTGTTGGTGACGGTTATTTTCCAACCGCCAAAGCCCAGAAAGTCCCTATCAAGCTTGGTGGTGACGCTCATCAGGTCGGTCTGGTAGGCCGCTATATCGCCCACTGGCGCGATCCACAGCCTGCCGCGATCCCGCTCCTGTGCGGCAGCCTCTACTATAGCCTGCCAGGTCCGGCGCGTCTTTTCCAGAGAAGGGTCGGAGGCCAGTTGTTCAGGGTGGGTCCAGAAGGAGGTGGTTCCCCGGCGTTGGAGGGTCTCGGTAATGACGGTCAAACCTTCGTCCAGCCCTATCTCCGCGCCGCCCGCCTCCTCGCCCACGTTCTTGGCAGGCGCACCCAGCAGAAAATCCGGCATGACCGCTAGCTGCGGAAACTCCTTTACGGCGCTCAAAGTATACAAGTCGAGCAAATCGGGCGCATACAGGCGCGTCACCGAGCGGATGCCGTGCTCGTACAGCACGCTATACATATCGGCCTTGACCGAGTTGCTGCTGCGCCAGGGGAAGGCGAAGGTAGTGGGGGGAGGCGCTCCCGCCCGCACAGCAGCCGCCAGCCACTCGTCCAGGTCGGCGGCCAGTTCCGCAGGGTTGGAGCCGCGCACATACAGGTGGCCGAAGGTGTGAACGCCGATCTCGTGCCCCGCCGCGAGCAACTTGCGCGTTTGGTCGCCGAAGTACCAGGCCGGGTCGGTCTCATAAGTGCCGTAAGGGTCGTCGCCGAACCAGGGGTGCGCCGTCCAGTAGTCGCTGGACCAGTGGTTCTTGCGGCTCGCCCACTTGTAGGTCGGATCGCCCGAAAAGAGGCGATGCTCGGTATTGCCGTTCAGCAGGTTGTAGCCGGTAGCGTAGAAGGTGGCGCTTATATCATGACGGATAAACAGGTCGTTGAGCCAGTCGGCCCCCTGGCGCATGCGAAGGCCGTGCTCGGCAGCGCCGAGCGGGTCGTGCTGCTCCATCCCGGTCGAGTGGATAGCCCCGCCCATGGCGCTCTCCCAGTCGAACGAAAAGGCGATTGCCCCATCAGCGCCGTTGGGGTGCTGCTCGACATAGACCCCATCCGACTCTAAGTAGGGAGCGTTTATGGACAAAGGCCAGGCCCCCAGGTTCGCCACCTGAAAGCGCAAATGCCTCGCCTCCGACGGCGCTGTGTACGCGCCCGTGACGAATTCTTCGCCATGCCTGGGGAAGGACGCAACACCCTGTAATGGCGCGTCGTCCCAGGAAACCACTTGCAAGGCGCGATTGAGCCAGAGCAAGCGCACCCGCCCTGCGGCCTCGCGGTTCGAGCCTCTGCCTGTAGACGCAGTGAGGGCATAGCGGTACCTGGCACCCGGTTGGACCACTATTACGTTGCCGGCGACTTCGGCCTGGGGTTCTAGGATAAGCCGGTTTGCGCCTCTTTCGAGAGTGACGGTGCCGCTAATCTCCCAGCCGGTGGGCATACCGTCGGGCTTCACGCTGCTAAAGAATGGGTTGGCTAGAAGGTTGGTGGGAGACGTGAGGTTGCGGAGCGTATAATTCATGTATCTTTGCGTGTCGGCCTGCCTTGCCGCCGAAACGGCCATCCCTGCGGCAAGCAGCAAAAGCAAGGCCAGGATGACGGTAAAGACCCACCGCTTCCTCACCACCCGCAGGCGCCCTGGGGCGATGCCCGGCTTCGCATGAGCGCAAAACAAAATCAAGATCGACACCTCAGCCGGCAGCGTGAGACATGCGGCCCGATATAGTCCTGTACTAATGCCTCTAAGCCCACAGCTACTCCGCCCTTACGAACCCGAAACTCGAAACCGCAACCACATCACCCAGCCGATAATCGCCTGCGACAGGTTGAGCAGCAGTATCAGCAGCGATACGGCTATCCCCTGAGCGGGAAGTAGGCCCAACTGCGTGAAGGCCAACGCAGCTACGGCGTCCCTCGTGCCCACCCCACCCACCGTCACCGGCACAAGGGCGGCGGCGGTGGTCAGCCCTACGAACCCCGACACCTCAAGCGGGCCGAGCGGTGCGCCCAGCGCCGCCGCCAGCAGCCACACTCTTGAGACCGAAACGGCAAAGCTCCCCACCGTCAGCAGACCTGCCCTGAGCAGAGTTGCGGGCTTGAGCGACCAATCGGCATGGCTTGACGATCCCTCTCCACCTCCTAGACGCTGTATGCGCCGCGCCAACAGTTTAACGGCCCACAGGCGGGTTCGGTTCCATGCGAAGAAAGCCACCGCCAGCAGCCCCAGCGCCACCCAGCCGACCAGCACAGGTGTCTGCCCGGCGAACCGGCCTCCGTATACCAGCACACCCAGCAGGCCGAGCGCCGCCAGCCCCGCCACGTCGAACAGGCGGTCCAGCACGGCGCCGGCCAGCCCGCGCCCCAGGGTGTAGCCCATGCGTTGCAGGTACCAGGCTTTGAGCGCGTCGCCCGCCTGACCGGGGGTGAAAGTGCCTGCCGCCAGGCCGATGCCGTAGATGCGCCATGCCTGCGCCCATGTCAGGGGCATCCCTATCGCAACGCACAACAGCCGCCAGCGAGCGGCTTTGACGAGTAGAAACGGTACGTACAAGGCGATGGACAGCCCAACCAGCACAGGGTCGGCGGCATGGAGGGCATCCCACACCTGCGCTACCGGCAGCGCGCCCCGCAGGTCGAGCCACACCAGCAGTCCCACGAACACCAGCGTGCCCCCGATACGCAGCAGCCAGGCGCGGTGTGTATGCGTTAAGGAGGCCATACGCTAAACACGAAGACACGGCTAGACGGCATCATCGCCCTTGGGGGGCCATGCCGAGCGGTCCGCTCGCTGGCTGCTTTCAAAGCGCATGGCGGCGATCTGCTCGGAGATGAGGCCAAACAAGAATATAAAGAGGCTGCTCAGGATCAGCAGCACCGAGCCGTTCGGGATGCGGTTGATGCCGAACAGAAAGATGTTCGCCAGTCCATACACCACTCCCAGCGCGAACAAAGCCACACTGACCGGCAAGAATATCTTCATGGGCGCAAAAAGGGTGATCATCCTGAAGATGATGACCACAGCCCGCACGCCGTCGCGCACTATCCTGGTGTTGCTTCTGCCTGTGCCCCGGCGCGCCCGTATCGGCACGAACTTCACGTTGTAGCCCGCTTTGATAAAGGCAAGCGTGCTGGTGGTTGGGTAAGAGTAGAGGTTGGGCAGCAAATGGATGAACTCCATGATCTGCGCGCGCTTCATCGCCCTAAAGCCTGAAGTGAGGTCGGGTATGCGGCGTCCCGACAAGTATGTCGCCAGAGAGTTGAAAATAGCGTTGCCCAGGTCGCGTATCCAGGCGCTTTCCGAATCGCGGGTGCGCGCCCCCACCACCAGGTCGTACTCCCCGATGCCGGCCAGCACCCGCTCTATATCCTCCGGTGGGTGCTGGCCGTCGGCGTCCAGCAGCAGCACCACCTCGCCGCCGGCGTTTCGCAGCCCTGTCTTGACCGCCGCGCCGTTGCCCTTGTTGTAGGGATGGCGCACCACTTTGGCCCCTGCCCTGCGGGCCGCCTGCGCCGTGTCGTCGGTCGAGCCGTCGTCCACCACCAGTATCTCAGCCTCGGGCCGCAGCTCGCGCAGCTTGGCTACCACACGGTCCACCGCATCGCCTTCGTTGTAGGCAGGGATTATGAAGGTGAGTGTGTAACCAGGCGCGTCTCCTTCCGATCTTGCCAAAGCCGAGCCGACTGCCGCGAGGCCGGAGGCCGGGGGCGCAATATCTACAGGAGGAGCCTCATTAGGATCGGGGGCAATCAAGGCGTGGGCACAACCGACTGAGCCTGGCTGCCCAGCCCGACCAGCGACACGCCCGCCACAATTATGAACACCCCAAGCAGTTGCAGAGGACTTACTTTCTCGCCCAGGAAAAGCACCGAGGCGCTGATGCCGATGATATAGCTGATGGAGAGAAACGGGTAGGCGAGCGACAGAGGCCAGCGCGACAGCACCGCCAGCCAGAACAGCGCCCCCCCGAATACGAACACGAACCCGCCGAACACAAAGGGGTTAGTGAACAACTTCACGGCGGTTGGCAGCAGAGTGGAGAGGGAAACGTTCAACTGCCCGTGCTGGTTCATCCCATTCTTCAACAGCAATTCGCCCGTCACCGTCAGGCTCATGGCGATCATAAGCAAGGCAAAAGTGCCCCACCAGGCGGCATCCATCTTGACCCTCCTCCTCTTCTGTGCGCCTTCAGCTTCTTCCTGCTCGGCCACTATGAAATGTGCTTCAGGTTCCATGCTCTCATTATACCAGTGCAAAGACGGGCTTGCGAACAAAACGTTCCAGGTATTCCCGACAGGAGACGAAAACGCAAAGACGCAAAGGACGGCACAAAGATTCTTGTTGTTCAGAGGCCGGTCAAGAATGCTGCAAGAATGGCCGGCATGTGGGAAGACGCAGTTGGCTGGTAAAGAAACTTGCTATGTAAAGCAATCCTAAAAATCTTCGCGTCGTCCTTTGCGTCTTTGCGTCTTTGCGTTTTCGTCCCTTGTCGGGAAGGGCGCCAGGACGAACGCCTGGTAGTCGCAGACGCCGGCCCTTACCGGGTAGGTGTCCATCAAGGTCAGGCCGGGGTTGAACAGAGGCGTGTACTGCGTGGGGCGGCGGATGTGCGCCCCCTCGTCGGCCAGGTGGACCAGCGCACCCAGGAAGTTGAGCGAGCCGCGCAACGGCAAAGCTATATCTTCCATGACAAGAGCACGCCCTTCGGGGTGCAGCACTCTCCTCATCTCACGCACTATGCGGCGCACCTCCTCATCGCTCAGGTGATGCAGCACGCCCGTCACCAGTATCTGGTCGAAGTAGCCGTCGGGGTAAGAAATATCGCCCGCGTCCATAACGTGGAACTTGCCCTTCGGGTAGGTTCGGCGGGCATAGGCGATGCGCTGCGGCTCTATATCCACCCCGTAGTACTCGTACCCGGCCTCCAGGAAGCCGGCCGCAAGTTCGCCCGTGCCGCAGCCCAGGTCCAGCAGGCGGGGCTTACGCCCTGCTGTGCGCCTCACGCGCATGCCAAAAGGCAGCAATTCCCGGCGGATAACCTGCCTTTCGGCGCGGAAGTTTAGCTCAAGGATGCGCCTGAACAAGTTCCACAACTGAGGCTGCGCCGACAGCCGCCGCACCACTTTGCGAACCGGCAGCATCAGACGCTCCACTGCGCCGCCCTCTCTCACGCGCGCCGCTCCCCAGCCTCTGAGAAATAGGAGGCAATCGCCTCTACCACACGGTGTGCCTGCCCTTCCGATAGTTCGGGGTACATCGGCAAAGTCACTATTTCAGCCGCCATCCGTTCGGCTTCGGGATACGACCCCACCCCAAGCCCCAGACCGCTGTATGCCTCCTGCAAGTGGACGGGCACCGGGTAGTGTACGGCAGGCGCTACACCATGCGCTTCGAGGTGCCCCATAAGAGGGTCGCGATGCTCTGCCCTCACCCTGACTACATAAAGGTGCATCGCAGTGCCGGCATAGTCGCGCACCACCACCGGCTCGACCGGAACCTCGGCCTCCTTCAGCAGCCTGTCGTAACGCAGGGCGTTCTCTCGGCGGGCTGCCGTCCAATCTTCCAGGTGGGGCAACTTCACGCGAAGTATAGCGGCCTGCAATTCGTCCAGGCGGCTGCACACTCCGAGGCGGACATGATTGTACCGCTCGCGCTGTCCCCCGTTACGCAGTTCGCGCAGCGTTTCCGCCAGGGCGTCATCGTTCGTGGTAACAGCCCCGCCGTCGCCGTAGGCGCCCAGGTTCTTGGTCGGGTAGAACGAGAAGCATCCCATGATGCCGATAGACCCCACCATGCGGCCCCGGTAAACGGCCCCATGCGCTTGCGCCGCATCCTCTATCACCGGAATGCCGTGCCGGAATGCCGTTGCCGTGATCGGATCCATGTCGGCCGGCTGCCCGTACAGATGAACAGGCATGATCACTTTTGTATGGGGGGTGATCGCAGCCTCTAACTTGGCGGGGTCTAGGTTGCCCGTTTCGGGGTCTATGTCGGCAAAAGTGGGCACGGCCCCGGCCATCGAGATGCCCAGCGCGGTAAAGGTAGCAGTGTGAGGCGAGGTGAGCACCTCGTCGCCGGGACCGATGCCCAGGGCGCGCAGCGCCAGGTGGATGGCGTCGGTGCCGTTGCCCACCCCAACGGCGTGCCGGACGCCGCAGAAAGCCGCGAACTCTCGCTCGAAAGCCGACACATTCTCGCCCAATACGAAGTAGCTGTTCTCCATCACCTGCTCAACTACCGGCAGCAACTCAGCCTTGAGCGTTTCGTACTGAGCGCGGGTGTCGTTGATGTAAATCACCAGTAAAACTCCCCTTCCCTCTTGTAGAACTCCACCGTTTTCCGCAAGCCTTCTTCCAGGCCCACCCTGGGTTGCCAGCCCAGCGCATCTTCTATCTTATCATGCGAGCTATACACGTCGCCGATGTCTATCACCTTGCGTTCGGCGGGCCAGGGGACCAGCCGGTAGGAGCCGCTGCCGGCCACCTCGATCAGCAGCTTCGTAAGGTCCAGATGGGAAACGGGCGCGCCGCCGAGGTTGAACACCTGGCCCATGCCGGCCTCGCTCGCCCCGACCCGCAGGAAAGCGTCCACCACGTCGTCAACATAGTTGAAGTCGCGTATCTGCCTGCCGTCCCCGTAGATCGTTATCTCCTCATCGAGCACGGCCTTGCGGATGAAAAAGCCGATGAAGCCCATGCGGGCATCTTTGACATACTGCCTGGGACCGTAGGTATTGGTGAGGCGCAGGGACGAGGCGCGCACGCCGTACACGTTATTGTACAGTATGTGGTACCATTCCCCGGCCATCTTGTTGATGCCGTTCACGTCGGTGGGGTGCATCAGGTGCTTTTCATCCAGAGGCAGATAGTCGGGCTTGCCGTACTGTTGGCGGGTGCCGGCGAAAACGATCTTCACCTGCGGGTTGTTGTGCCGGCAGGCTTCCAGCAGCGTAAGCTGGCTGCGGCAGTTTATCTCCAGGTCGGTGAACGGGTCTACCATCGAGTCAAGATGGCTGACTTGCCCGGCCAAGTTGAAAATATAGTCCTGCCCCTGCACCAGATAGTTCATCGTGGGCTGGGTGCGTATATCGGCTATGTTCACCCGCAGCCGGTCCTCTATGCCGGCTAGATTGTGCCGGTTGCCGCCGTATTGAGGGATAAGCGAGTCTACAAGCAGCACCTGCGCGTCGAGTTGTACCAGGCGGCGGGCCAGGTTGGAGCCGATAAAGCCC